>JAKZUG010000069.1:0-4197 GCA_047516705.1 Candidatus Poribacteria bacterium
TTACGCTTGAAGAAGCCAACCAATGTATCCCTGAATTAGTTGATGACATTTCACTGTTAAGAGCCATAAGAGTCCAACTCGCAGGGCTCCATGCAGAAATTACGCCACTCTTGGAAGTGGTCTCCTCTAACGGTGGCAGTAAGCACACACCCGCGCTCCTTAAAGCAACTGCCCGCTTTGAGGAAATTTTGGAACGGATTGCGGCCCGCGGCTGTCATTTGAAAGGGCTTGACCCCGGATTGGTCGATTTCCCACACCTCCGCGAGGGTAGGGAGGTCTATCTCTGTTGGCGGATCAATGAAAAGAAGATCCGCTATTGGCACGAAATCGAGGAAGGGTTTGAAAGGCGACAGTCGTTGTAACCCGTATACCTACGCCTTAAAAAAATGGTTGGTTGGTCCGTGTCCGTGCCCGATATCCAAGGCGTGCTGGATAGCACCGGTAATATACGCCTTCGCGATATTGACAGCATCAATTAAATCTTTGCCGCGCGCCAGTTGTGTTGCAATCGCCGCCGAGTAGGTGCAGCCTGTGCCGTGCGTATTTTCTGTCTCAACGCGTTCTGCCTCAAAAAAAGTCCACTCGTTGTTGCAATAAAGCACATCGGTTGCGTCGCCTCCGATAAGGTGTCCCCCTTTGACGAGAACGGCGTGACAACCGAGTTCAGCGATCGCTTTCGCAGCACTTTTAGCGTCATCTATGTTTCGGATGTCTTGTTGTGCCAGCAACTCCGCCTCGTAGACATTGGGTGTAATCACCGTCGCAAGCGGAATCAACACTGTTTTGAGGCTACCAATTGCCTCTTCTTTTAACAGTGGGAATTTACTTTTGGAGATCATCACAGGATCGACAACGATGATTGGTGGTGTATATTCCGTCAATTTTCCTGCTACCGACTCAACAATCTCGGGTGAAGAGAGCATCCCTGTTTTGACACTGGCTACGTCGAAATCCGTGAAAACGGCGTCTAACTGCGCCTCAATCAGCGAAATAGGTAAATCGAACGCGTCGGTCACTGCCACTGTATTCTGTGCTGTAACGGACGTAATCGCGGACATCGCGTAGCCGCCATTTGCCGAAATCGCCTTGATATCCGCCTGTATACCGGCACCGCCGCCTGAATCTGAGCCGGCAATAGTTAAAATCTGTTTCATATTTTTAAACTATTAAATCTGGGCACCGTTCCACTACGTTTTGCGGCGTACTCGCCCATAAGCGATCTGCTTCACGGTGATTTTCGGTTAATTCCGACTGCCTCTGGATTATGAAAGGTTTTTAGCGATTTAACATCTGCGAAGACAACGGACGCAGCAGCTCAGAAACAATAGTTAAAAAAATGAAGATAGCGTCTCGCCTGTTCGCCTGCACCAACCGGAGACATAACACCTGACATCACAGCAATACCGAAAGCCCCTGCAGCTAAACACTCAGCAACCCGTGTCGGAGTAATTCCACCTAACGCGAAAACGGGCAGTTTAACTTCAGCTGCCACCGCGGCGAGGTTCCGTATGCCGACGGCTGGACCGTATCCGGGTTTGCTTGCTGTAGGATAGATAGGACTATAGGTTACGAAATCTGCGCCTTCTGTCTCTCGTTTTTGTGCTGCATCAAGACTGTGCACCGAGCAACCCACATAGAGGTTGTCATCTGTTCGTGCTTTTACCGTCTCTACCGATTCTGCATTCGCTGGCAGATGAACCCCTACAGCACCCACTTCGAGCGCAATGTACGCGTTTGTGTTGATGAAAAGTTTCGCCTTATAATTTCGACACAACTCGGCGATCGGTTGTGCTAATTGTATTAACTCAGTATCGCTTAAATCCTTCTCACGCAATTGGATAGCGGTGACTCCCACATCCAGTAATTCAGCGACGACATCGACTAACGGGGTAGGTTCGCAACCGCATCGGTCGGTAATGGCGTACAATTTAAAATCAAGCATGTTTATGTGCTTTTACGACGGAGGCGTGCGGCGAACGTGCCATCAACTCCGTGTTCATGTGGGAATGTCTGAACAAAGCCTTGCGGTGTTATTACACTTGGTGGAACATCGGGTAGAAAATCTTTAGCATTTTCTATCGTATACATCGGAAAATCTGTCAAAAATCGCTGGATAACCTTCTCGTTTTCCAAGGGTTCAACACTACAGGTACTGTAGACAAGGATGCCTCCGGGTTTTATGTGTTGCGCTGCGTTTTTTAACAGGCTATATTGCACCTCGCTGAGGGAGTGAAGCTGCTCAAGCGTTTTATTCCATCGGATGTCAGGATGTCGCCGAAGTGTCCCGAACCCTGAGCACGGTGCGTCAATAAGCACGGCATCCGCTATATTAATAAATCCGAGGTCGGCTTTAGTTGCGTCCAACACACGGGTATTAACGTTCCGTGCACCGATACGTCGGCAATTTTTTTCCAACAGCGCGGCTTTTTCTGCTGACACATCCACTGCGACAATTTTCCCGGTATTACCCATGAGATGCGCGAGGTGTGTCGTCTTGCCGCCGGGTGCAGCGCATAGATCTACTATAAATTTCGCGTCCTTCGGTGAGAGCAAGTGTGCCACTAACATCGCACTCTCATCTTGGACATAAATGTCTTCTCGATTGATTATATCTTTTAATGTCTGTTCGCCAGCAGTATCGAAAGCGGTGATAGCCCCCTCTGCGAGGGTTACACCATCAGATGTAATTTTTGAAGCGGTCGCGGCGATGCCGATCGCTTCTAACGATTGGCAAACTTCTTCACGTTTTGTCAGGTGAGTATTTACACGGAGTGCAAGCGGTGCGACCTTGTTACTAGCGCGACAAAACGCTAATGTCCACGAAACGCCGCGCGTCTGAAGCCACTGCTTCACCAACCACGTCGGGTAGGATAGCGAGCACGCGATATGTTCAGTTGGGTTCGCGTCAAGCGGCGGATAGGCGAGTGCCGCGCCTTCGCGTTGCACAGACCGGAGGACTGCGTTGATAAAACCTGAGGTTTTCCGCCCCCTGTTTCGTCGTAGGTGGGAAGTAGCGAGTTGGACGGTTTCAAAAATAGCGGCGTGTGCGGGGATTCCGTCGAGATGTAGCAGCTGAAACGCGCCGAGCCGTAGGATATTACGGTGGCGAGTGTCTAACTGAAAGCCGGGATTGATAAACTGATTCAGCACCCAATCCAATTGTTTCTGCCAGCGGATAACGCCGTAGACGAGTCCATTGATAAGACGACGTTCGCGCCCTTCAACAGCGTGCCGTCCGAATGCGGTGTTAACGACAGATGCTATTGACGTGCTGCTGTGAGAGAGGGTTAGTAAGCATTCTAAGGCGACTTCGCGCGCGTTCATATCTCGCGATAACGCGAGGTTTCGTGGATCACGGTCCCGATCCCTCGCGAGTTTCCCTTCTTTTATTCTGGCACCAAGTCATCCGATAGAGTGCCGAGATTACGCTGTTGCCGCGGCGATAGCATTCAACTGACGGGTAAGCCGGGATTTTTGGCGATTTGCCGTCCCTTTTTTGATAACACCTTTACCCGCAGCTCTATCCAAGAGGCTTGCTACGGTTTTGCACAATTCTTGTGCCTGCTCAACGTTGCCTTCCTCAAGTGCGGTTTCTGTCTGTTTGAGCACTGTTCGCAGCTTTGCTTTGCGGTGGCGGTTGCGTGTCCGTTTCGCTGCATCCGCACGTGCGTGTTTCCTTGCAGATGGTCGATTCAAAACTCATACTCCTTATTGAGAACTTGTCGCCTCGAAATCGAGGTGATGAATAACTTTCACAATGTGCGTACTTAATGATACCACAAAATATCGGGTTTGTCCATATTTTTTGTATAAGTACAGAGGTATTCAGTTATCAGTGATCAGTAGTCAGTGGTCGGTAAAGTCTCTACAGATGCCGCCCCTCTGGGGACCTGTTCTTTGGTTGATACATGTTTCTACATAGATGCTGAAGAAATACCCAAGCAAATAAACCCTACGGGACTCAAGAGGGGTTCTGGCGTGTACAAAGTTTGTGTTTAGGTGCCGGCGCGGTTGCATGAAGATTAAAAAAATAATTCGGTAACCTCTTAGGGATGTCCGGTGCGGTTAGGAATGCAGATCGCATTTGGGCGCGTACGCCGCAAAACTGCACCATAGGTGTCAATTTAAGAATTAAGAAGAAAACGACAGCCTTGGTCTCCAGAAGCAGTAAGCGTAGTTTTCAACTGCGCCGGATCT
>JAKZUG010000070.1:0-5409 GCA_047516705.1 Candidatus Poribacteria bacterium
ACAGAAGCAAAACTTCCGAGGCACACTTCTCCTCATAAGTCCAACTCTCAAGCATTTTCTAGTAGATGGACCGAACGTTTGGTTAGAACGCAATTGAGTCGTTTTTATAACCAAGCAGTTCTTAAAGGATTGCTGGAGAAAGGAGTGGAAGAGTGTTTTGCCCCGCATTCTGATGAAGAAAAATCCTCATCTGTGTGTACACAACAATTGGCTGGAACACGACATCCAGTTGCTGTGCTTTATGAACGGTTAATTGATAATTATTCAAACGGGAATTATTCAAACGAGGTTAAAATCCCAAACCATCCGTTTTGTACCCACGTCGTAAGACCTGTATCCGAAAATGACTAAAATTTCCAAAAGCCCACTTAGGGACAGACTCTAAACCTGTCCCTATCGGGTTTCCCCTCTTTAATCAAATGTATTCATCCTACTTTAACAAAGAACATTGAACGGAATAACATCCGACTTTGTAAGTTATTTTCTCAACACTTCCTCACGGTGCCACGCCAAGGCTTCTTGAGCAGGATAGAATTCATTGTGCTCAGGTAGTAGTATAGACTTGCCGCGCAAAGTCGTTAGCAGCCATTCTGTCGGTCCACGCTCCAACATAAGCTCTGAAACAATCACCTCGTAGTTCCTATCCAAGGAGATTAAGCCCTTATCAAAAGTCCAGTGATGCAATTGGCAAAGCGAGATTCCATTCCGGACATCATCATTATATGACTCACTAAACGGGATGATGTGGGCAGCTTCAGTCACACTTTCTCCATCCAGCGTTAGGATATACAATTGGCACACTGCACAAGTGTAGTTGTACGTTCCCATGATTGCTTGACGGAAACCTGCAGTGCGAATTGGTTCTTCTGTTTCAGTGGATTCTATCGATTTTTGGATTGAAAACGTGTGTTCGACGCGTTGAAGCAGCTCCTCGCGATACGCGCTAATCTGCTCCGTTTCCGCAAGGAGTCCTTCAATTACTTGCTTGAAATCTGGGAGATAAGTGCGGATAAGCGTTTGACGGAGGACCTCTCGATCATCGGAAACAGTGAGCAAAACAAAGAGATCGTCATCCAAACTTGCATACGCAACAATTTCCCGAAGGCGAGAAAATGTTTTAATTTGAGTCACAACCCTTAGTGCTGTTTCATATCCAGGGTTTGCGTGGAGATGCCAGAAATCCTCACTTTTACTTAAATGGAAGAATGGTAGGGCAATATTGGGTCTGCGGTCAGTCACTTTTGACCAATACTTCATGAAAATCTCAACCAAAGTTGGAGCGGGCAAGATTTTATTTTCCGTAATTTGTCCTTGTTCAATCATTTCAATGATTGCCAGCAAGAAAAGAGGCTTATTAGGTGCTGCGCCATGTGCTCTATCTATTCGTAATTTCTCCATTTTCTGGATATATTTTTTTAGAATATTAGTGGACATCTTTCTCGTGATCCCTTTATTAGATGATCGTTAATAACCGTCTAACGGTTGATGCAGAAGTTTCACAAAGGTTAACTGTTCTCCAATGGATCAATTTTATCATATCTCTGAAAAGAAAAGTCAATTTTTTGCAAGAACAATTTCCAATTAAAAAACACCTCTCATCCTGAAAATCCTTCAATCTCATGAATCCCGGTTCAGACGAATTAGCCGTCAGTGGTCAGCCATTAGCAGTCAGTTCGTAAAGGTTTCCGTGTATTATTCCAGCAACCTTTCTAATCTTAAAAAACCGGCACATCCTGATTCTGAAAACTGATAACTCTCACTGTGAGGCAAACTGACGACTATAACATTTTTCTTGACATTTCTGTTTAACCGTGTTATCCTGAACCGAACGATAAGGTTTGATAACGAATCAGCTTGAAACCGCAAATTAGGAGGCATAGGAAATGAAAAGGTTATTTTGTTTCGCATCGGTTCTGGTGCTAATTTGCACGAGCTACACATTCGGACAGGATGTCGCTGTCTTTTATGACGCAGCGGTTGAAAATGGAAACGGCTTGTCTGTCCCAAACCCGCTGCAGTTAGCGGAAATGATTGTAGACGAACTTGATAAGAAAAAGTTAACCGCTGAAATTGTGGATAGCGACGAGTTAGTTGAGTATATGGAGGCGAACCCACAAGGGATCTATATCATTACGCAAGGTAACACCCCTGGCACAATATTTAAGAACGAAGGCAAGAAAGACTTAGTCTATACATGGTTAAGAGAAGGCGGTATCGGCGGGTTTATTGGCGATTACGCTTTCTACTATTATTGGGATAAGGGCGCGCGTGTTACCGCCGCCGGTGCAGGACAACAAAGTGTCTTTGGTGCCACGGTTACCAATAGTACTGTTTCAGCCGTTAGCCCGACGGATCTTGGTAAAGAGTATATACCTTCCCTCAAAAAGTGGAATTCAAACCGGGCATCAGGTCTCGGTGTTTTGCAGCAGAACGATTTTGAGTATGAAAGTTACGCGGATGATGGCTCAAATGCAGATCCGATTGCTTACCGCACAAAAGACATGAAGGGATGGTTTATCAATTTCCACACCTCGTGTTGTGGGACAGCCATACCGCCAAATGATCAGATCGCTACGGAATACGCAGAACTCATTTCAAATCGTTTTGCGACTGCAAAAGCGGTAGATCCAAGCGGTAAAATTAGCGTTATATGGGGACGGTTAAAATCAGTGCGATAGAACCCCGTCATTAAAACTATCCGTTTGTCTTGTAGCCTCAATCTCCATATTGGGGCTACAATCAATTTTCCCGATCATTCGGTTTATTTATAGCGTCGTGCTTTTCGTTAACTCATTATTAATTATGGAGACATTCGTGACACATTATGCCGTTTTATGTTTCATTATTGGCTTGAGTGTTAGCTTCATTTCATGTGGTAGCGATGAGACTTCTGAAGAACTCACAGCGTCGCAGACATCTTTGGAGGACCTCCAGCGTCCAATTGATACCGAAGAGATGATTTTTGTTCCAGCTGGAGAGGTCAGGCTTGGCACAAACCTCAAGACCGATATGACATTCGGAACGGAAGCCGACCACCGCGTGGTTTTTGTTGATGCGTTTCACATTGATAAATATGAGGTCACAAACAAGCAGTACGCGAGATTCATTTCGGAAACAGGACATCGAAAACCGAAGTTTTGGGATGATGTGATACTGAACGCGCCAGAACAGCCGGTTGTAGGGGTCAATTGGGAAGATGCCGAAGCCTACGCTGCATGGGCAGGAAAACGGTTACCTACTGCAAGTGAATGGGAAAAGGCGGCACGCGGTATAGATGGCAGACTTTATCCTTGGGGAAATGATTACGATGCGGCGCGCGGTAATTTTGACGATGGCGGCAGGATGGACGGTAGCACCGATGGCTATGCAATGACATCTGCACCTGTCGGGAGTTTTATTGACGGAGTAAGTCCGTATGGACTGCATGATATGGCAGGAAATGTTTGGGAATGGGTAATGGAACAATCGAAAACGACGAATGAGAAAACCTATGCAATCCGGGGCGGTTCGTGGACGAATGGTGCTGGAGACACAAGAACAACCGTTGCTTATATCTACCCAGCACAATGTAGTGATCACAGTAGTTCCGTTGGATTTCGTTGCGCAAAAACACCTTAACGCAACAGTTAAAATCAGTGACGAATGTAATTATCAGACCGTACTTCTAAAAAAATAGCACAATGAGAAACACATTGAAATCTATAATTTGTTCCTTGATATTATTGGTAAGTCTGTATGGTTGTGGTACCGATGAACAGATACCGATTGAAGATGAAGAAGTAGAAATTCAAATTGATGTGATACCACCAGTAGCGGTGGAACCTCAATCTACACCGGTGGTAGTACCGAAAGGTATGGTATACGTTCCTGCTGGCGAATTTATCATGGGCAGCGATCCGGATGTGGATCCAATGACAGATGAACTCGATGAACTCCCGCAGCATAAAGTGTTTTTAGATGCCTATTTTATTGACAAGCATGAAGTGTCGAATGCCGATTATACAAAATTTGTTGAAGCCACGGGGCACCGAAATTCGATCTTCTGGGATAACCCGAAGTTTAATCATCCCGACCAACCGGTTGTAGGTGTGACTTGGGGGGATGCCTCTGCTTATGCAGCATGGATTGGGAAACGGTTGCCGACCGAGGCGGAATGGGAAAAAGCGGCACGCGGCACCGATGCCCGTATCTGGCCCTGGGGAAATGAATTCGATCCGACCAAATGTAACTTTGATGATGAAGGTAAGTTTGATGGACATCTTGATGGTTTTGCAATGGCAGCACCGGTAGATAGCTTCGAGCAAGGCGCGAGTCCATACGGTGCAGTTAACATGGCAGGAAATGTCGCAGAATGGGTGGCTGATTGGTTTGACATGGAGTACTACGCAGTCAGTCCTGCGGAAAACCCGAAGGGACCTCCAACGAGCGGAATGGGTAAAAAGTCGTGGCGGGGTGCGAGTTGGTTCGCTGGTTCAGAACAGATGCGGTGTGCATTCCGAGAATATGACGACATTGTCGCGAGTGGACAGATCCTCGGATTTCGATGTGCGAAGGATGCGCCACAACCGGAGTAACACCCGTCAGAATTTTTAGCACGCGAACCTGAATTGACGTGAGTTCGATAAAAGGCTTCTACTTGTACCGCAAACTGTGAGTTTGCGCGGAATACGCCACAAACTAACAGTTTGTGCTACAATTTATGTTTTTGACACGCGAAAACAGAACCTTTAGACGGACGAAATGTTTAAGTCGAACTGACGTTGAATTGAGAATTTGGATGCCAATTTGGGATATTAATTTGATCATGCGTTTACTAACTCTCTGGATACTATCCTGCTGCGTAATATTGCTCTTCGGGTGCGGTGAGGAAGAACTTCCAGAAATGACAGAGATGTCTGAAGAAACAGTTGATATATTTACCGAGCGCGAGTGGGGAGTGATACAACGATTGTCCCCTCTACCTGAGGCACCGCCACCGAATCCTACAAATCGCGTCGCCGATAATCCGGATGCCGCTCGGTTAGGGCAGATGTTTTTTTTCGACGCGCGTTTTTCAAAGGACGGGACAGTAGCTTGCGCCACATGCCATTCACCATTTCATGGGTTCGCTGATGTTGAAGCGACTTCCTTGGGAGCAGGGAGAGGCACCAGAAACGCACCAACTGTGCTTAATACCGCCTACAACAAATGGCAGTTTTGGGACGGTCGGGCAGATACACTCTGGTCACAGGCGTTAAGTGCACTTGAAGGCGAGAAAGAACAAGCCGGTACCCGACTTCAGTATGCGCACCTTATCAATCGGGACTATCAAGTAGATTATGAAGCAGTGTTCGGTCTCCTCCCCGAGCTTGAAGATGCTACACGCTTCCCGGCTGATGGTAAACCGGGGGACCCAGCGTTTGACAGTAT
>JAKZUG010000071.1:0-22392 GCA_047516705.1 Candidatus Poribacteria bacterium
CCTACAATTAAATGGACACTAAGGAATTGGCGAGGTTAGGAATGCAGATCGCATTTGGGTGAGTACACCACAAAACCTCGCCAGCGGCGGTGAAGTATCAAACCCTATTGTGTTCAGATGTTTTTGGACTTTACTATAACATAGATAAATGAATCAACAGTGTTAACTTACAAGCAAAAATATAACCGATGGATTTATCGGGCAATCAGTATCGTCAACCGATGCGGCTCGGTTCCCGGAGGCAGTTTCGGGCCCCCGTGAGCATCTCGTAGAGTGAAGGGGTGATGCATGAGGAGATCCTGTACGCCGTCCTTGTTGAGGTCAACCAGCCATGTGTATTCCTCGTCGTTGGGAATGGCGACCGCCACCTCCTGATGCCGCCGAGCAAACATTTCCGCCCCTGGCACGCCGACGAAGATACCCATAATCCGAGGGTGATCCCCGAGGAGTAGGTCTGAGCGGCCGTCACCTGTCACGTCCCCGATGCGCAGCGTCGTGTTGAACGCACGCCGGTAGCTCTTTTGAGTGTTTCGGCTTTCGTGCGTTCCGCCTCGAAGCACGATTTCCAGCGGCACCCACCCCGGCTCTCGATGGCTGGGCACTCCGTCCAACGCAATTCTGCGGGTCGTATTGGGTGTGCCGGGGTAGCGGCCTTCTTCCATTTGGTAGAACTCGAGATCCAGCCAAATGTCATCACCCATGAATCCCTTGACACTCTTCCAGAGGCTGCCCTTGAGGAACTCGATATCGATGGTCGTGATCATCAACTCGACCTGGCCATCGCGATTGAAGTCGTGCCTGTCCAGCCCAAGCCCAAGCTGAATTTTTTTGTCCGACTGGAACGCGAGGTCAACACCCCGTGCGAACATGGTGCCGCCATCGGGTGTTGGCGCGCCGAAATGTACCTCGTAGCTGGAGTGCTTGCTGGAGATGTCCTTGCCTGAAAGTTTGAAAACTACCAGGTCGGCGACACCGTCGCCGTTCAGATCGGTCAACGAGTGCAGCACCTTCCCTGTCATGTTCCCGGTGGTGAGCGAGGAGAGCCGATCCGAGTCGAATGCCACATCAGTCTTGAAGGTCTTGGCTTTCGGCGCAAATAGCCCATGCTCGTCCTGGAGATGAACCTCGAAGTGATCTTCGTTCCAGAACACAAGGTCGGCGAGACCATCTCTGTCGTAGTCAATCTCGTGGACACGACTCTGGGACCAGGGGTCGTATCGATATCCGTCGGCTCCGCGGATTCTCTCCATCTCGGTGGAGGTGCCGATCTTCACTTTCTCGGCGAACGCGCCATCGCGCATCTGGATGAACACCCAGAAACCGTCGGAATCCGGCACTACCAAGTCGTCGCGGTCGTCGGCGTTTACATCTCGAGTGATGTCTACATGGGGGATTTCGCCGCTGCGAGGCGGCTTGAAGTTGGAAGTAACCGACACCAGTAGACGTTCCGTCGCCGATTCGGGATCAAACCAGTTTAGGTTACCGCGTTCGTATGTTATTAAGCGGTCGCGTCCACCGATGTTGGCTACGTCTACGAACAACACTTCCGGACGTAGCGTTGCGTCGAATTTCGGTGTCCAGGTGTTGTCGCCGAACGCGTAGATGCGTAAGTGCCGGTTATCATTTTCGTCAATGTGCATCACGGCAAGTTCCGCGATAGCACCACCGAGAAGAAATCCCGTCAAAACGGTCTGACGTTTCGCAGAGCCAGTGATGACCTCGTACTGATCGAAAGTGAATTCCTCAGCGGCAGGTGTCATCTGCGCGACCTCTTCACCGAACAGACCGGAGCCTCCCGATAGAAATACACCAAAAACGAGTATGGAGAACAGGCACCGTCGATAATGTCTTGTACACTCGGCTGCAGAAAGAAAGCGTTTGTGGGATGGGTTTCGCTTTTCCATTTTTATTCTCCTTTCGGGTTTTGTATGTTAACATAGATAAATAAGTTAACAGTGTTAAGTTATAGGTGAAAAAATATATTTGACTTTCGCCAAATAGTTTTGAATCTATGCCTTTAAACCCTCAATTGTTGTGTGAATTACCGTGTCGATCAATTTATCTTTTTCAGTCCAAGGGAAATCGGGGAAATCAATCAAGAGCAATGTGACACCGTGAACCGCTGACCACAGCACCTGACCCGTGGTTTCGACATCCGCTTGACGGAATATCTCCTGTTGAATGCATTCAGAGACCATTGCACGCAAATAATTAAATACCTTTTCGCCAACCGAGCCTTCTTGCAGACCTAAACCCTTCTGGAACTGGGGACGGATGACAAATGTCAGTTTGTAATCTTGCGGATATTTTAGACCGAACTCGACGTATGCTTTCCCACTTTTTCTCAAGGTCTCGACAGGGTCGCTTTTATCTCCTTTTAGCTGCTCAAGCGTGTTCAACAGGCTCAGGAGTGTTTCCTTGCAAACGGAATCTAAAAGATCTGCCTTATCTTTGAAATAAAGGTAGATCGTTGTTGGTGAGTATTCGATCTTATTAGCAATCTTTCGCATGGAGACCTTCTCATAACCTTCGTTGACAAAAAGTTCTCGTGCCGCGGAAAGAATTTGCTGCCGTAATTGTTCTTTTTCCCTTGCTCTCCGTTCTTTGACACCCATTGCTTCACCTTTGGTTTACATAGAAATCTAACTTAACAGTGTTAATATTATATCATGTGTTTTTCTTTTTGTCAAATATTTTTTCATAAGTGTCAATCTGTGGTGCTATCCCGCGTCTTTCGAGATGTCCCTTTAAACACGGCGTAAAGATACCAGAATGCCGGTATTAACAGCACACCGCCCACACCGAGTACAATCAGCATTGGACGTAGAACTGCATCCGGTGCAGCTGTATTTGAAAAGGTTAAATCCGGGGTGACAAGATACGGATACTGTGCCAGCCCCCAACCGAAGACAATTAATGTCACCTGTATCGGAACAAGGATACGCGCAAGGCGAAATTGACGCTTCCAAATCGCCCAGATTGCCCACAATGCCACTGCGCCTGTCAAAATTTGAAACGGAATTGACCAAGTTGCGCTACCGAGTCCCAGTCGAATTGTTGGGGCACCGTCAGCAGACAAAATAAAACTCAGTCCTGCCATCACGCCGACACTCACGGCAGCGATGAGTGCGCGTCGTCGAAAATCCTCTTGCAACGCGCTATCATCTGTCTCCAACGTGAGATACACTGCCGCAAGCAACGCACAAAGCGTTAAGGTGAACAGACCGATTGCAAACGGAAACGGCGCAAGCCACGCTGAGATGAAGTCGGTGTCTACCTGTCCGCTTTCTATATCAACATGAATCATGCCGGAGGCAACCGCGCCCAATGTAATCCCTAACATGACAGGTGTGATAGCACTTGCCACGGCGAACACTCGGCTCCAACGGCGGTGTGTTGAATCCGATTGGACATCGTAGGTACGAAATACAAAAGCCGAGCCACGAAGCACAATACCGATAAGCATCAACGTCAGTGGAATGTGTAAAGCTGTGCTAATCGCCGCGAATGCAACAGGAAATGCCACAAAAAGCAGCACGACAATCACAATCAGCCAGACATGGTTCGCTTCCCAGATAGGTGCGATGGCTTGTGTTATAAGTGCACGTTGTGCTTTCGTACGTGGACCGGTCGCGAACAGATCCCAAATACCGCCACCAAAATCCGCGCCACCTGTCAACATATAGATAATTAGGGAGATAAGCATCACACCCGCAATGCAGAGCTCAAGTGTTAACATCGGATTTATCCCTCAAACTGTGTCATACAAGTGCGGACTCTGGAAGATTTGACGACGTAACAAGACAACAACAATAATTGAGAGAAAAATGTAAAGGATAGTAAAACTGATAAAAGGAATAACAAGGTTCGGCATCGGTGTCACCGCTTCTGCTGTGCGCATGATATTATAGATAACCCACGGTTGCCGCCCGACTTCCGTGACCGTCCAACCCGCTTCAATCGCAATAAATCCGAGCGGCGTGCAGAACGTAACGAACCGAAGATACCAGCGTTGGCTTGGCAGACTTTTGTGTTTCCACGCGAGCCATCCCCCAATGATACCAGTAGTAATCAAGACTATCCCACACACGACCATAATCTGAAATGCGAAATGCACGACTATCACCGGTGGACGATCTTCGCGTGGAACTTCCTTGAGTCCCATTATTTCTGCGTTGAAATCAAAATTAGCGAGGAAACTGAGTGCTTTTGGAATCTCGATCGCATACCGAGTCTCTTCAGCGTCCTCGTCAGGAATACCGCCGATGCGCAATGGCGCACCGCGCTCCGTCTCCCACTGTGCTTCCATTGCTGCGAGTTTGATAGGTTGGTATTTTGCAACGCGCTTCGCACTGATGTCGCCCGAAATCGGTTGAAGGAGCGCGAACACGGCACCGACACTCAAGGCAATAGCAAACGCCCGACGATGGAATAGGTTATCGGGGTCGCGTCTGAGAAAATAGGCGTGGATGCCGGCTACCGCAAAGCCAACTGCAAGAAAGGCAGCGATCGTCATGTGAAGTGCTTGGCTGAATGAGGACGGATTCAGCATTGCCGCAATCGGATCAACGTTTGTCACCTCGCCATCGACAATTGAGAAACCGGTAGGCGTGTTCATCCATGCGTTGGCAGTAACAACGAAGATACCGGAAAATGTACCACCGAGCAGCACCATCATACCCGCAAACCAGTGTGCTAATTTGGGGATGCGGTCCCAACCGTAGAGGTAAAGTCCTAAGAAGATTGCTTCCAAGAAGAACGCAAATCCTTCCAACGAAAACGGCATGCCAATGATCGGACCGGCATAAGCCATGAAACCGGGCCACAACAAGCCGAGTTCAAAAGACAAAACGGTTCCTGAGACCGCACCGACAGCGAACATAATAGCAGTGCCTTTTGCCCACTGTTTCGCCAGCGTTAGGTAGACCTCCTCCCGTGTTTTGAGCCAGAGTCCTTCGGCAATCACCATTAGCAGCGGCATCGCTATACCAACTGCCGCGAAAATAATGTGAAATGCGAGTGACATCGCCATCTGTGCGCGTGCTGCCAATAAATCTGTCATGAGAGTGTCCTCCTTCATGCACCAGCTGCACATCAGTGAGCGTCACAGGCACCCACCCTATTTGTTAAGTAACGGTTATCAGTCGTCAGTTATCAGTTAACGGATTGCTGATACATCAATTCCGTCTCCTAACCAACAACTGATTATTGAAACTGAACACCAAGGTTCGAGGGACATCGGACATTTGCGATTCCAAACGGCGTAACGGCACGAAAACTCCGAGAATAATCCGCTCTGCTAACTACAAAGGCGTATCATGCGTCCCACGATTCAAGTCCGAGGAGTCTCTTTCCTAAAGGTGTCAACTCCGCTGTCTTACCGTGGTAATGCTCCTTCTCTTTCCCTTCTTTTCCAAGTCCTGTCAAGCGTTCGCGCCACCCTTCAATCCGTGACTCAGGATTCCCGTTCGTTGGTGCCGGCGACATCGTAATATATTGTGCCATCCGTGGACGTTCAGCGGAGTTCGGGCTACTGCCGTGTGGCAATGCACTATGCCAGATAACCAGATCACCGGCTTTCCCAGCAACCGGCACCGCCTCTGCTTGGTATTCTCGCACCACTTCCCGTGGGTTCGTATCAGCAGGAAGGCTCTTTAACCACGCCTCTAACTTCCGATGGAAGCCCGGAATACAAGTAAATGCGCCCTGATTGCCCGGCGTATCCGCCAGATATAGCACACCTTGCACCTTTAAACGCACCGGCATATCGTCTAACGACATATCCCAATGCAGGTAAGGACCGGGAAACTTCCAATCCGAGCGTTCAGGCGGATTCATGCTCGCGCGATCAAAACTGACCCAGAGTTTATCAATTCCCCAAATCTCTGAGAACGCCTGATGGACGCGCGGGTATTGGCGGTTATCCCACAACGCTTGGTGCTGGTAAATTTCGACCATGATACCGCGTCGCGGTGGTTCGGGATACCAACTGCCCGGCTTGTCCCCTTCCATCTCAAGAAAATCCCAGACTGCCTGCTCTGCGTCGCGGCAATTTTCAAGTGGCACCGCTTCCGGCACAACAACATAGCCATTCTCTTCCCAAAATTCTAAGGCTTCTGCATCAAAAACTGGCATAATTTTCTCCTTATCAATCGGTTCAGTTTCGAGCTGCTCTATGAACAGAGAAACGTTTTGATTGCCTGAAGATTAATTAGAGCGTATCTCATAAATCCGAATTGGTTCAAATCAATACCCTGTGCGCTTATTGCAAATTGGGCTTACAAAGCCCTCCCACGATTTATGAGATGAACTGTCGTTTTAAGAATACCACAAAATATTAAGAAAATTCAAACTTTTAAACCTATGCATTAGCGTTCCCCAGTTTTCTCAAGTGCCAGCAAACAAGTAGCAGCCCTTTCAGCATGCCGTAAACGGTCCACCGAACCTTCTCACAGAAGAACAGACGTAATTGAAACTCTCAAAAATTTTCTTGTAATTGACTTAACCTTGTGGTAAAGTAGGGACACTTCGATGCATATAATTTAGCGAACACTGAGATGGAGGAGAAAGTTCCCAATGCTTAAAGCAGGATTTATGGGTGCAGGTGGCCGCAGCCAAGGTGCACATTACCCAAGCGTTAACCGCCTGGAAGATGATGTTGAGATGCTCGGTGCGTGTGAATTAGACGAGGAAAAACTCGCCCAAGTTGCGCAGAAATACGAGTTCCCGCATACCTTCACAGACCACCGGAAGATGTTAGATACCTTAGATTTAGATGTCGTCTATTGTGTAATGAACGAGAAGTGGATTTTGCAACCCGCCTTGGATTGTCTGAATGCCGGCAAACATCTATTCATAGAAAAACCGCCCGGCGCGACGAGCGATGAAACGCAGCAATTACTTGATGCAGCGATTGCAAACGACGTCTACTGCATGGTAGGGTTTCAGCGTAGATACGCCGCTGTCACACGTGAAGCCATGCGGCGCGTGGCAGAAAAGGGACCTGTTACATTAGCCGTCACCACCTTCAACAAACAGATGTTGGGGCAGAATCGGGAATTTACGACAACCCTTTGGAACGATGTCTGTCACGTCGTCGATCTACTCCGGTATATGGCAGGCGGCGAACCGGTGGAAGTCACGGCACATCGTGACATGTTTGGTGCGGAACAACGCAACTTCTACACCGCCTTCGTCCGTTTCGATAACAACGTCACAGGTGTACTTTTTGGGAGTCGCGCATCGGGTGGACGTGTCTTACGTTCCGAATTGCACGGTGTCGGTATCGGTTGTTACATGAAGATTCCCGAAGAAATCGAAATTTATGAAGATAACAATAGGAGCGTTATGGGAGGTTGGGAGGTTGATGGTGTGGACCAGCGTGACACACCGAACTATGAAGGCGTCCTCACAATGCACCAGCACTTCGTTGACTGCGTCCGCAACCGGAAAGTTCCGCTCACAGACCTCCGTGATGTCATCCACTCCATTCATCTCGTGGATCAGATAGAAGGTCCTTTACCTAATTAATTTGTTCGTGTACTTGGTGAAACATGACGACGTATTGGAGATCGAATCTATGCTTGATGAACGCCATCTACAACATCAGCTTACTGACGAACAACGTAACAGTCTAAATGAAGACGGGTATCTCACCGTTGAAAACGCGCTTCCGTTAGACCTTGTTGAACGCCTTGAAGCACGGGTGGATCGCATCTATCAGAACCATCTCGATGCT
Source organism: Candidatus Poribacteria bacterium (assembly GCA_047516705.1). Taxonomy (GTDB): domain Bacteria; phylum Poribacteria; class WGA-4E; order WGA-4E; family WGA-3G; genus WGA-3G. The sequence continues at coordinate 7,739 of JAKZUG010000071.1, forward strand.
GGCTATGATCCGTATACCAAAAAGCAGATGACTGAGCACAGCAATTTTTTCTACCCGAACTTTCTCGGCAGAGATCAGATTTTCGTAAACATTTTGGATTGGTATAAAACGTTCCCGAAAGTATGGGGCATTATGGGATGGAACATCTACTCCTACCACAGCCACTTCATTATCACACCGCCACGTCCCGAAGCGGTTCGGGGCAAACCTGCACCACTCGGTTGGCACCAAGACAGTGGACGCGTTAACATTGAGATCGAAAGTTCGCCACGACCGCGTCTCTCTATCAAAGTTGTTTACTGGCTATCCGACTGCTCCGAAACGGGACGCGGGAACTTTTATGTGATTCCAGGGAGCCATCTGTGGGATAAACTTGAACGTCCAGAAGATGGGTCGCTGCCGGAAGGTGCAACACCTATCTGTTGTAAACCCGGGGATGCTGTTTTCTTCGACCGTCGCCTATGGCACGCCCGCAGCGAAAACGATTCTGACATCACGCGTAAAGGCCTCTTTTACGGATACGGCTACCGTTGGTTACGAAGTAAGGACAACATGACGATCCCGCAGGAGGTGTTTGAGCGAAACGATCCGATTCGACAGCAGCTGCTCGGCGGTGGAACTAATGCAAATGGGCATTTCTCACCTAAGGACGCAGATGTTCCTTTGAAAGTATGGCTTGAAGAGCAAGGAGTCATCTCGAATTAGTATCGCTACAGTACAGAACAGATAGGCAAAACCGTATACTACTACTGAATACAGAGGCATTCAGTTTTCATCGGTTTCCGTCAGCGGTCAGTGAGGATCATGACCGAGAGGTCGCTCCTACAAGAAAGAAATTGTGATTGGAGAATCGAAATTACGGGAGGGGTGAATGGCTCTGTACTGAATATCAATTTACTTGACAGATATAGGAAAATAGCGTATAATTCTATTAACAACGTATTTAATTGGAGGCATGACACGATGTTTCAAACGTGGCTGAATGCAAGCGTTTGGACTGTTATTCTTATAACAGTTATTTTGATTCCAGCAGCTTCAGGGGAGGAAGTAGTGGCAACGCCAAAGACGTTAAAAGTGGGCATGATCGCCCCCGATTTTACATTGAAGGATGAAGAAGGCGTTGAGCAGAACCTCAGCGACTATTTAGGCAAAAAGAACATTGTCCTCGCTTTTTATCCGAAAGATTTTACAGGCGGCTGAACAACCGAACTCAGCTCACTCCGGGAGAGTTTGAGCAAAATAGAAGCGACTGAGAGTATCCTTTTAGGGGTCAGCGTTGACACCGTCGAATCGCATAAACGGTTCAGGGCTGAACAAAAATTTGGATTCTCGCTGTTAGCAGACACTGAATTTGAGGTAAGCAAGCAGTACAGCGGTATCATGGAAAATTTCAACGCCTCAAAACGGACAACCTTTATCATTGATAAAGCAGGGTACATCCGCGCTATTGATAAAGAAGTGAACACCAAAACACATGGTGAAGATGTTGTGGCACTGCTTAAGGAAGTGCTGCCGAAAATAGAGGTGGGTCAACCCGCTCCAGATTTCGTTGCGACTGATAGTACGGGCAAAATTTATCAACTGAGCGAGTTAAATCAGAAAAAGAATGTCGTGTTATCGTTCTACCCGCGCGATTTCGGGCGTGGCTGAACGGCGCAAGTTTCCTCGCTCCGTGATGAGTCGAGTAGTTTTGCGAAACATGATGCCCTGGTTTTCGGGATCACCCATAATGACCCCGATTCGCATCAGAAATTTTCGGAAGAAAATCAGTTGAACTTCCCGCTTTTGGTAGACACTGGACGGAACCTCGCGCTCCTGTATGGTGCGACGGATGCGCCAGATGGCGCGATCAAACGGTCAGCTATCATCATTGATAAAGCAGGAAAGATTGTGGAAATCAACAAAGAGGTCAACGCCAGTACACACGGGACAGATTTAGTCAATTTCTTCAAGACCTTGGAAACATCCAATTAATAGATGGCGCGTAGCAATTTATCAACAATTCCGGCAGGTATAGCGTGGGGCACGTCTGTCTTGTTTAGCCCATTTTTGGTGCCAATCGCCACGGCTGTCGGTGTTGTCCAAAAACATGCGGACCCACAAAATGCCCTCCGTTGGTTAGTGATTGTTGCGCTATTTGTTACGGTACTGCCAATACTATCAATAGCACTAATGGTCCGGTTTGCCAAAGTGAGTGATTTTCATCTGCAGAACAGAGAGGAACGCCTCTTACCTTTATGCTGCACGCTTGTGAGTATGATTATAGGGACTGTTCTACTCCACCGGCTTGGTGCGGCACGTGAAATCGTTTGGGCAGGAGTGGCCTACATCACAAATAGTGTTATTTTTTCGGCAATTACCCCGATTTGGAAAATCAGTTTTCACAGTAGCGTTGCCACCGGATGTATTACCGTCCTTGTCATACTCGTTAACCCGCAATTTGGCTGGCTATTCCTGCTGGTTCCGTTGATTTCATGGGCGCGGGTTTACCGAAAACGTCACACGCTCCTCCAAACTGTTGTTGGCGCGGTACTTGCTGTTGGTAATACGGCAATTGTTCTGTATATAGCGCAACTTGGAAGTCAAACTTGAAGTAGAATAGCCCCATGTGAGTTAGGACAGACAGGATTGGCGGATTGCCTACCGTACGCTTCATAAACCCGAAGCATAGTCCATGCTTAAGTCGCAAGTCATCGTACCTGTCTTAGGGGTGGTAGGTTATCCCAATCGCACTCTAAGCAGAAATCGGCTTCTCTACCGAGTCGACGTACTCTGCCGCCACACTCAGGACACTTATTAACGCGAGGCGAGTTTGTATCTTCGGTAATCGGTGGAAACATGAGCAATTGTTCTATGGGTAAAGGTTGCTCCCTTTCGCCGACAAGTTGGAGTTGCAGACTCTCAATTATATCGCGGGTATCAAGTTTAAACGGTGGTGGTGAATTCTCGGCGAGCTTAATAAAATCGCTACGGTAGACCCGAATGGTGCTTTCTTCTCGTACCTGTCGTATAAAAAGCGTATACTTATCAGGTGCTACCAAATAAGCTGCAGTATCCAAGATATATCTGCGGGGTTTGATTGTTATTTCATATCCTCCATAGTGGAAAATAGAGGTGTTTGCATCAGGCTGCATCTGGCAGATTTCAAAGAGTTCATGGGAACGCGAGGCGGACAGGATCAAAGCATATTGTCGGCAGGGATGTTGCGCGAGGCGTTCAAAAGGCAGAAAACCTTCCGGTTCCGCGCTATTTCGGAGAAACGTAATAAAAGTTGCGTAAGCGTTTTCGGTGGCTTCATGCAAGATCAACTGACTTAATCTCCGGGACTCTGGTGTACGCGCCGTATCGGCACGGTTAATCTCCCGGGCGTAAAGTTCAACTTGCACATTAACGTCAATAGACTGACTTTCAGTGCTGATACGCTGCAGACGTTCTATAGGCTGATCCGCGATTTTCAGGACAAAAGGTAACATAGCAACCCATTTAAACTCCTTAAACGAGGAATATAACAAGTATAGCATAGATGCTGATCTTTGTCCAGTCCAATTATGGCAATCAGAAATTTAATCCAAGAATTTAGGATGCTTTTCTGCTTCGTGGCTTCTCGGTGTTGACACACTGTCATTACAGAATGGACGAAATCACTGAACGACTGAACAACTTTTCAAACAAAAAATTTAAGTTGCATTTTTTGTTGTCTGCTATATTAATTCAACTATTCAGAAAGGAACAGATTATGTCAGGACACTCTAAATGGTCAACAATCAAACACAAAAAAGCGGCGAACGACTCCAGACGCGGCAAACTCTTCTCAAAGTTTGTCAAAGAAATTACAGCGGCGGCACGCACCAGTGGTGGTGATATAGACACGAATCCACGACTTAGAACCGCCATCGCGGCTGCAAGATCAAGCAACGTTCCCAACGATAACATAGAAAAAGCGATTCTTCGTGGTACCGGTGAACTTGAAGGTGAAACCTACGAAGAAATCCTCTACGAAGGTTACGGACCCGGTGGGGCCGCAGTGATGATAGAAGTCTTGACCGACAACCGCAATCGGACTGTTGCGGAAATTCGACATGCCTTTAGCAAGCACGAAGGCAGAATCGGCGAACGTGGATGTGTCGCATGGGGATTCAATAAATGTGGATTGATCGTCGTCACACCTGATAGCATTGATGAAGAAGAATTGTTCATTGCAGCGGTTGAAGCCGGTGCTGAAGATGTAACGGCTTCCGAAACAGGTATGGAAATCGTTACACCGTTTGAGATGTTTGATAGCATTCTAACGGCGATTCAGGAAACATCTGCCGAAGTTCAGCTCGCCGAAATCAGCATGATTCCGCAAAACATGGTGAAACTTGAAGGGAAAGAAGCGGAACAAATGTTACGCCTCATGGATGCCCTCGATGAACTCGATGATGTTCAGAAGGTTTATGCCAATTTCGATATTCCCGATAACCTTTTAGAAGCTGCAGCCTAACCCTCGCACATAATTCACACTATCTACCTATTCAGGCAGGCATACGGATGTAAATTTTTATAGTAAAATCCACAATTATAGCAAAGCCCACAATTAATTATACACCCAAAGCTTGGCGGGGTTGGGAAACCCCGCCAGCGAGGATGGGGTTTTGTGTTTTCTAAAGTGTCCACGTATTTTCGGGCTTTACTATACTTGGACATTGTGGGTAGGCAGGGTTAGAAACCTCGCCCGCGAAGGCGCGTGCTTTGTTCACTGAACAACTGTTCACATACTTTCAAATTTTAGCACAACAGCAAGTTTAGCCCCTTCCCAGTAACGGGCGCGGACCCCGGCGTTGCAAGTTACGCCGAAAAATAAAAATTGATAATTCTTGGCATTGACCCCGGCATTGCGAATACTGGATACGGCGTGGTTGAATCTCACGCCAACCGTCCCACCACGCGGGACTTCGGAAACATCAGAACCAGTCCGAAAACAGCATCGGAAGTGCGCCTGAAACAAATTTACGATGCCGTAACCCGTTTGATTGTGGAACACGCTATTGAAAGTGTCGTACTTGAGGATATTTTCTTTAATAAAAATGTAAGCAGTGCGTTCGCCGTTGGCGAAGTCAAAGGCATCGTGAAACTTGCGGCGGCAAATGCAGATTGTCCGGTAACTCTATACACACCGACTCAGGTTAAACAGGCAATTGTCGGTTACGGAAAAGCCACGAAATCTCAGATGCAAAAGATGGTGCAGGCATTCCTTAAACTTAAGGAACTCCCTCGTCCGGATCACGCGGCAGATGCGCTCGCGGTCGCACTCTGCCATGCTCGTTCTTGTAAAGTACTTGAACTCCGTAAAAAATTTACGCAGTAGCAATCGCGTATCTCTGTCCAAAGGAATGGTAGGATGATCTCTTATATCAAAGGCATTATCGTCCATAAAGAGACAAAACAGGTTATCGTAGATGTCAACGGTATCGGGTATACCGTTGACGTACCACCGAGAGTCGTAACGGGTTTACCACCTATAGGTGATACAGTTACGTTCTATACATATTATTACCAAAACCGTGAAAACAAGATTACCCTCTACGGGTTCCCTTCAAGGGATGCGCTAAAAGTTTTTGAATTGGCACTGACTGTGTCCGGTGTGGGACCGGCACTCGCGCAAAATATCGTTGCGAGGTTGTCCCCGTTACAATTCCAACGCGCTGTACAGAGCGGAGATGCTACCACCCTGATGCGGGTGCCACGCTTAAGCAAAGACCTTGCACAAATTATCATTACCAAACTCAAAAAGAATATCACTACAATGAAATTTGAAGGTGCCGCTGACTTTGAGAAATCCGGGGCACCAGATGCAGAGGTGATCGAAATACTCGTCAATCTTGGCGCATCGGAACTTGAAGCAGAACAAGCCGTTGAAAAGGCACAAAAAGTGCTTGGTGATTCTGCACAACGGGAAAACTTAGTGACGCAGGCACTGCGCTATATCCGAAATTAATCTTTACTTTAAGAAGAATGTGAACTGATGTAACCGCCGCCAAACTGAAAAGGCAACCGCTATCGCATCAGAAATATCTTTCACACTTCGCATTAGGACGAAACAAAATGGACACCCACGAAACATCAGATTTCTCTCGGATGCAAGATGAAGATGAGGACTTTGGATATAGTCTCCGTCCGGAAACACTGAACGAATTTATAGGCCAGGAGCAAGCCAAAGAACAACTCCGCATCCACATTGAAGCTGCCAAAAAGCGTGGGGATGCGCTGGAACATGTTCTACTTGTTAGTCCACCGGGTCTTGGAAAAACCACGCTCGCGAAGATTATTTCCAACGAAATTCAGAGCAACTTTAAACAGGCGATTGGTCCTGTCATGGAAAAATTAGACTTAGCCTCAACGCTGACGAACCTTGAGCAGGGAGATATTCTCTTCATTGATGAAATCCACCGGATGAAAGGATATGTGCAAGAATCACTCTATCCTGTGATGGAAGATTATCAACTCGATTTAACGATCGGTCAGGGACCAGCATCGGATATCGTCCAAATTTCGCTCAACCACTTTACACTCGTTGGTGCGACGACGCGCGAAGGTTTGCTTGCCGGTCCTTTTCGGGATCGATTCGGCATCCGTATCCACCTTGATTATTATGCGGCAGAAGACATCCAACAGTCAATCCGTATCAATAGTGCCAAACTGAAAATTAATATCGATGAAGACGCAGAATATGCATTAGCTCGTCGTTCGCGCGGCACGATGCGCATTGCGAATAAACTACTCGCCAACGTTAGGGATTACGCCCAAGTCAAAGGCGACGGGATACTCTCGCTTGCGATTGCAGAGGAGGCACTCGAATTCTTTGGTATTGATGAACGCGGATTAAACGCACAAGATTACGCCTACTTTCAGACACTGATTGAAAAATTCAGTGGACGTGCGGGGTTGAAGGCACTTGCTGTCGCGCTCAGTGAGGACGAGCGCACTATTTCAGAGGTTTACGAACCTTACTATATTAAAGAGGGGTTTTTGACGCTGACACCCGGAGGACGCGTCGCAACGGATGCGGCTTATACGTACTTCAACTATCCTGTAAGTTCGCAAGCATCGTTGTTCTATTAGTTGTGAATTCTGGCGAGGTCTCTCCTCACCCCAAATTATGAAACTCACAGATTTCGATTACCATCTCCCTCCTGATCGGATCGCGCAAAGCCCTCTTCAACAGCGCGATGCGTCCCGACTTTTGGTAGTTGACCGCGGCACCTGTGCTTTTCATCATATCCAGTTTTCGCAGATCGGGGAATACCTACCGAGCAATACCCTGTTAGTTCTGAATGACACGAAGGTAATCCCCGCACGGTTAATCGGTAACAAAATTGGAACCGGAGGCAAGATAGAACTGCTCCTCATTCGGGAAAAAGAACCGGATACTTGGGAAGTGCTCGCGAAGCCGCGGCGGAGTCTCCGAATCGGGACACAAGTAGCGTTCGGTAACGGTAAACTGACAGCAGCGGTACTCGCGAAACCAGATGATGGACACTGTATCGTTCGCTTTGATTATGACCATAACGACGCGTTTTCAGCCATCCTCGCTGAGATTGGCATGATGCCCTTACCGCCTTATATTCGCCGTCCACCGAATGCTGAAGATAAGGAGCGTTATCAATCAGTTTACGCGGAGAGTGAAGGGGCGATTGCTGCCCCAACAGCCGGACTGCACTTTACAGAAGAACTGCTGGCGGAATTGAAAAGTAACGGGATAGAGATAGCGACGTTAACACTGCATGTCGGACCCGGGACGTTCCAACCGGTGAAAGTTGAAAATATTCAGACGCACAAGATGCACGCCGAATATATCCATCTTGGTGACACAGAAGCGAGGCGGATTCGCACGGCACGGGATGCAGGCACGAAAATTGTTGCCATCGGGACTACAGTGGTGCGTTCGCTCGAAACCGCCGGTGCAACGGGAACTGTCTGCCCTTATAGCGGCTATAGCGAACTTTTTATCTATCCCGGACACCAATTTAATGTGGTAGATGCATTGGTTACTAACTTCCATCTACCCAAATCAACCTTACTCATGCTTGTGAGTGCCTTCGCTGGACGAGATTTGATTCAGAAAGCGTATCAAGAGGCACTCCAACATAACTACCGTTTTTACAGTTATGGCGATGCCATGCTGATTTTTTGAAAAACAGAAGGAGATATTCCATGGAAGCAATCGCAAGTCCACTTTTTTTATTTGTTGCAATGGGTGCAATTTTTTATTTTTTGCTATTCCGACCCGAACAGGGCAAACGCAAAAAACACCAGAATATGCTAGAGAATCTGTCTAAAGGCGATGAAATTGTAACTAACGGCGGACTTCACGGCAAGATCCTTGGACTCAGTAACGATAAAAATACTATTCTCATTGTCGTCGGAGAATTGAATAACCAAGAGGTAAAGGTTCAAATCTCGCGGAGTGCTGTCGCTTTTCTCAAAAAGGGTGGCGAACTGATTGAAGGCGAGTAGTACCGTGGGTTTACTACGGTGATATAGGGCAGCTGGTTTTCAGAAATTCGGCTGTATCCACAACTGGTAGCCAACGCCTTCAGACGTTAGCAACACGATGCGATCCTGCTCTGGCACAGCGAACACATCGTTGTGATATAATTGCACGCGTGCCGTCCCCGTGGCGCGCGTGACATCGAAAACAGCGACACCATCCGCATTTTGGAACCGATGGAGGCAGATCGTCTCCTTTCCGGTAGGCATCGCGTGTGCATCCCTTGTACTTACATCTGAATCATCTGAAAAGTCATTCTCGCAAATTCTAAGGTGCGTTTCATCTTGATTTAGGGTCTCACCTGCCTCCAGAATAACCGCTGCGGAATCCGAGTGAGAAGGTACTTTGCATACCGCAATTTCGACTCCTGTTTCATTTGCGAGGACTTCATAAGTTGTGTGATGTGGGATATATGCGACACATGCCGCTCCTTGGAAAACATCCGGACGCTCACCCAAAATCCCGTACGCTTTGTTGCCGTTATGTCCCACCAACAAAGTACAATCTCCACCTAATGCAATCAGTGCGACTTCAGTATCATCAGAATGGTCAAAGAAGGTTGCCTCAGGTGTGAGACGAAGAATCCCGAAACGGAGTTTTGTGATGCCCAGTTCACCCGGCTTCACAATTTCGGTGTATCCGTTGGTAGGTGTGTAATTTTTAGATACCGACATTGGATGGAAAATTCGACAGGTGTTCAACCAAGCTTGCTAATGGAAGCCCAACGACATTAAAATAGCACCCTTCAATACGCCGAACGAAAGCGGCACCGCGTCCCTGAATTCCATAAGCACCCGCTTTGTCTGATGCTTCTCCGCTCGCGATATAGACGGTTATCTCGGCAGGATGTAACTGCCGAAAGTAGACTTGGGTCGTCTCTGTCCAGACGCTGTCTCGCCCTGTTGCAGCGTCAATTAAAGCAACACCCGTTACAACTTCGTGGCAGGTGCCGCTAAGGCGCGTCAACATCACCAGTGCATCCGTATCGTCAGTTGGTTTACCAAGCAGCTCCCCATCTAAAGATACCAAAGTATCTGCTCCGATAATCAGACCGTGATCGTAATGCTGTGTGACAGATGTAGCCTTTAGCAAGGCAAGTTCTTGTGTTACTTCACTCGCAGGCTTGTTTGCGTGGACGTTGTGCGGTGGTTCGACAATATCACTTGGATGTATTTTAAACGTTAACCCAATCTGTGATAGCAACGCTGAGCGTCGAGGCGATGCAGAGGCTAAAACCAGGTGCGGAATTTTTACAATACATTCGCGCGTTTGCATGCTATTTCAGACAATACCATTTTGTATCTTCTCCCTCATGGATTTGCAACAGATTCGCCTGAACCAATTCTCGGAGACCGTTTTCAATATCTGCCTTAGAAAATCCGATCTTTTGAAGAAGCGGGTCACGGCATGGCATGCGAAACCACTCGGGTTTGTCGGAAGAACGATATCTTTTCTTAAAAACCTCCAACGCGTTGTACAAACGCAGCGTCCTCGGAGGCAATCCAACAAGTGGGTTAATCTCAGCAAAGGATTGGAGCGATTCGTTCGGCATTGCTTCAGTCCATAAATAAGCAGAATTATTCATACTATGAATAACGTATGTATCTGGAGGTTGGTTACAAAAAAAGTAATAAACGACCTTTCGGTATTTTTTCGGTATATGAATATTGCAGTGTCTCGTGATGTACCTATCCCGCTGCCTTTGACAATTTTTTGACGTTGTGGTAAACTCTACCAAACTTTATACAGGACAGTGCGCTATTGCCTCCTGCAAATGAAAATCGCCTATCTGTGCGTTCCCTCCTGCTCGGTATCTGCTTCGTTATCCTGATATGCTGCATCGTCTCCTATGCGGAATTAGTAATTACCTACATCCAAATCGGGTTTTTACAGTTGCCGCCAGCAGTGATTGGGGTGTTTTTTTTCCTTGTGTTAGGGAATCGGTTGCTTGCCAAACTGAACGATCGGTTTTCGCTGTCTCCGCGCGAATTGATGTGTATCTATTGCATGATGCTTGTTGCCTCAATGATTTCATCGCGCGGTGTTATGGAAAAACTCATCCCTGCGCTCATCGCTGTCAACTATTTTACCAACGAAACTAACAGCTGGGACACCCTCTTCTTTCCACATATCAAACCGTGGTTGATCCCATTTTCACCTGAACAAAAAGGACAAGCACCTATCGCTGTTAGTTTCTATGAAGGTATACAAACAGGCGATGCCATTCCGTGGCGAGCATGGTTAGAACCATTATGCGCTTGGGGTGTGCTTGTCTTTTTAGTATTCACTGCGTTTCTCTGTTTAGCAGCAATTTTGCGCAAACAGTGGATTGAAAACGAGAAACTCTCGTTTCCGTTAGTCTCACTCCCACTTGAATTTGTCCACGAGGGACACGGTTTTCTTCGGAATAGGCTCATGTGGTTAGGGTTTGCACTGCCTGCCTTCATCTTTACGTTAAACGGACTCCATGAAATCTGGCCACAAATTCCAAACATCTCGCTGAGGTATCTGCTCAACCAATATTTCACAGAACAACCTTTCAATGCTATCGCCTACACACCGATCTTTCTGTCCTTCGCGGCGATAGGGTTTTTCTATTTACTGCCGACACAACTGCTGTTCAGTCTATGGTTCTTTTTTTTACTCACGCGGCTCCAAGACGTTGTTGCGGCAATGTTCGGCTTACGGATCAGTAGCATGCCGCTCTATCCAACCCGGCTTTATATCGGCTACCAAGTCGCAGGTGCTTATGTCGTGCTGGTCATTTCGTTTATCTATATGGGATTACCACATTTCCGACGTGTATTTCGACACGCCTTCACCGCGAACAAAACAGATGATGCCGAGGAACTTTTGTCTTACCGTACAGCAGTTTGGGGACTTATCGCGAGTTTGATTCTGTCAATAGGCTGGTGCTACGCGGCAGGACTGAATTTAGGGTTTGCGGCATTCGAGATACTGGTTTATATAGGCATTGTCGCGGTTGTGATGGCACGCAGTACAGCGGAAGGCGGCTTGCTAATGACAGAAACATCGTTTCGACCGTTAGATTTGTATCAACTCGTTGCGAGCAAAGCATCGTTGGGTGCACAGAGCCTCACGGTGTTGTCGTTCCTTGATGCAATTTTCACTCGCGATCAGCGCGGGTTAATCCTGACAGGGTTCTTAGACGGCTTAAAAATTAGGGATCGGGTCGGAATGTCTTACCGGTCATTGGTAGGGGTGTTCGTATTAGGCAGTACGTTGGCGTTTCTATGTGCAGCAGCCATCCACTTATGGCTTCCGTATACTCACGGTGCGAACTATATGTATAGTTACACCTATCGCGGGAATCCGCTTTGGGCATTTCAAGACAATGTCGCGGCGATAGAGGGGTTAGGCACAGACCTCCGCACAACGGGAGGCATCTTTTTCGGGATAGGCATGTTAGTGACGACCGGTTTGGTCGTCCTGAGAATGTTATATTGGTGGTGGCCCTTGCATCCGCTTGGGTATGCCTTATCGGCTTCGTGGACACTGATTGTGTTCTGGTTTCCCGTCTTAATCGCGTGGGGCATTAAAACCCCGCTTCTCCGTTACAGCGGAATACGACAGTATCAGCGATACCGTCCTTTCTTTTTAGGCATGGTCTTCGGGGAATTCAGCATGGCAGTCGTCTGGTCACTTATCAGTTGGGCAGCAAATGTCCCAGCACCATTCTTTCCCTGGCCCTGAGCATCAGATTTCTCAGGTTCACACAGCACTCCGATTGCGTGCTATGACCTCCCAGGTGTCCCGACAATATCCATCGGTATCTATGACATAGTAAAACGGGTGCAGCGCGACACAAGGACAGATATGCGTCGGACAGACGTAAATTTCTTGCCCGATGTGCATCGGTGTGCTGTCGGGAACGTTGATCGCCCAATGTTCTTCGTGTTGCTTATCCACTTCAGCACTCTCAACATTCAAAACGACACCGCGCACGCCATCAGGATCCGCGGCGATAGCTTTATGCCCCAAATCAAGGGTAATCCGATGCGGCGTAGGAATACTAATCACACGACTCAGGAGCAGTGCTGCAGGCGTAAAACCGAGGTCAGGAAAGTGGGTTGAATAACCAAAGTCGTGGAAAACGAAAGTCCCCGGTGATGCTTCCACACCCGGTGTGTCGGCATACATCGGGAATGTCGGCGTACCGCCCATTACAATCAACGGCACGTCAAGCCCTTTGGCAGCAAGTTTATCCTGCATCTCTGCGACTTGTGCAAGGCTTTCGTTGCAGGACGCTCTCCGCTCGGCGACATCCTCATCGTGGATATGTCCATCGTAGACGTGTAATCCCCACGGTTGTAAACCGTCCAACGCTTCAATCTGTGCATAGAGGTCCACAGCGTCATTACCGACGGGTATCCCTGTTCGGTGCATCCCCACATCCAGGTCCAGCATGACCTTGACCGTTAAACCGTACTTAGCTGCTGCAGATGAGAGTGCCTCCATTGCCTCTGGATGATCGACGATGACCTTGAAATCCGCATTGGGATATAGCCGTTGTAGCGAAACAAATCGGTTGATATTCGGTCCGACCATTTGATAGGCAATCAGGACATCCTCTATTCCGTTCTGTGCCAACATTTCCGCTTCTCGCAATGTGGCACATTTGTGCTTCAGGATACCCGCATCACGCTCCATCGCGATAATCTCTGCGGTTTTATGCGTTTTCGCATGCGGTCTGAGTTTTGAGACATCCCCATCAACGATAGCGATAGCACGTTCAATGTTCTGCTGAACCTGCGCGAGATAGACCACAAGGGATGGACTCGGTATCGTCTCAACGTTCTGAATATGGTATTTCTTATCCATGGGGTTACCTTTTTTTGTGAATACTTTTCAGATTCTTGTTTTCCACAATGGTGATTCTATAAATCAAATAACTGTTCGCATACCTCATCATGCTCTTCTTGTGTGAAATCCGAAACTTCAAAGAGGGGCATGTTAAAGACACGGCAGTCCGGTTCCTTCCGACGCTGCTCAAGAAATGCCCTTGTTTGAGGCTCAACTTCAAGGAAAAACCGGTATTCTTCAGGTCGAACATACCGCCAAGACTGCGGAACAACGAAGTTTGAAAAGCGATTTCTTAGATCGTTTAGATTGACTGGTTTGTGGTATTTCCAAACCTCTTTGATTTCAAAAGCATAAGCGACAGTCCGTTCCTCAAAATAAGTATCAAAATCTTGCTTCTTAATGCTCACGTGGTCAGACACTGTACTCCAAACCTTCTCGGGTGTGTCTCTCCACACCTCCCCGATACGAAAGCCACCGCGCAGTGCCATAATCGGACTGGAAACGTAGACGAATACCTCGCGATTCTCTATATGTGAGGCGATATGTCGGCGAAGCTCAACAGTTTTGAGACCGTCAAAGATCCAGTCCGCATAGCATGGTTTTAAGGAAAGAAGCAAAGGTTGTATTGCAGTGTTCATTGTTAGTTTAGATATCCTCTTTGAAATAGTTCGTGGAATTTTTCTGGTGATACTCGTAGTAAACTCTGTGAAGATCTTATATTCAGAATTTCTCTCACTGTATCCAATGGAACTGGCTCTCGAAAGAGGAAGGTATGCGAAAATTTTAACGCCATGAGCTCTTTTGACGAATCACGTCCACACATTTCATAAAGGTCGTTCCATTTTAACACACCGAATTTTTTGAATCTCCTGAAAAGTTCTTTAGTTGTGTCAATTATGACTTCATCAAGACAAGACACAGCTACGATCTGTTTTTTGCTTCTGCTAGCGTACCACAGAATCCGGCCGGGAGCCTTAAGCACCTTGTAGTGACTTATCTTTCGATAATATACGTTACTCCAACGTAGCAGGACATTTGGATCTCCTCCAAAAAGATCTTCCGCTGATTGGTGTTTATCAATAAGACCCATCGCGTAGACTGGAATAATTGGTATCAAAAAATAACTCTGCTCAGTTGAATCCAAAGCCAAAGGGGAACAACGCCGTTCAAACTCAAGATCTGACATATCTGAATACCCGCTTCTGGCTTCTGGACATAATTCAGAAATTATACACAATGCTTCTTCGCGGCTAAGGTACTGCGAAAGACAAAATCTCACGAAGTCGCTGTTATATTGTAC
>JAKZUG010000072.1:0-5242 GCA_047516705.1 Candidatus Poribacteria bacterium
TTCATGGCGGCAATGATGACTGGTGAGGCTGGTGATTCGGCGAAAATTACCCGTTACCGCGCCGAATGTAAGAAACTTGCTGACTTCTTGGATGTAGAAATCAATCTACTCCCACCGGATGTCAACAGTAGCAGAAGGGAATTCACGGTAGATGACAACGATGTCTGCTTCGGGCTTGTGGCTTTGAAAGGGGTCGGTGATGCCGCTATAGACTCCATTGTGGAGACACGGGAGGAAAGCGGTTCGTTTACATCGCTACAGGATTTCTGCGAACGCGTGGATACGAAACAGGTCAATAAACGCGCTGTTGAGAGCTTGATTATGAGCGGCGCATTTGATTCGCTTGAAGGCCATCGCGCACAATACCTCGCGAGTTTAGAGAATATCATGAAAGCCGCGCAGAACGCGCAAGCAGAACGGGATCGCGGACAGATGAGTCTCTTTGGTGAGGGAGAGGAAGCACCGACAGCATCCGTAACACTCATAGAAGCACCCGAATTGGACCCCTTGGAACGGCTTATGCGAGAAAAGGAGCAACTCGGCTTCTATGTTTCCGGGCATCCGCTTGAAGAATATAGCGACATCATTGAAAACTATACGAGCACGAGCACCCAAAGCCTCGTTGAAAACCGTATTGACTCCGAAGTCGATGTGGCAGGTATGATCACGGAAGTGAATAATCACACGACCAAAAAAGGAGACTCCATGGCAGTCATTGAATTGGAGGATTTGGAAGGCACGGTAAAAATTGTCGTTTTCCCTGATGCATACAAAAACTCGGTTGAATTGGTAGAGGGAAAAGGGGTTTGGGTTCGTGGAACCGTCAAACTTGATAACAGAAACCGCAACAACTCTGATGAAGAGACGCAAAATGAGGCACGGCAGATCCAAGCAGGCAAGATATTAGATATTGAGTCTGTCACCGAGCAGCAGACATCTGCCCTTGAGGTAACGATTCCAGAATCTGACATCGAAAACACTGAGAAGTTGGAAGCACTTCAGGAAATTGCGCGCGCCAACAAAGGCGACCACGATCTGATTTTACGCCTCATAAGTCCCCGTTACGGTGAAGTTATTGCGCGGTGTGCACAGAAATATAATGTCGCGTATAAACCGCAAATTATTGAACAGGTAGAGGGATTATTCGGTGAAAATTGTATCAAACCGAGTAATCGCACGATACGTGGTAAGAAAAGCCGTACCTCACAGATGGATTTTGTTTAGTTCTCGTTGGGCGAGGCACCTGCCTCAGCCCGCTAACACTGAAGGATTTTGCTCATTATGCAATATCGGACACTCGGTAAGACAGGACTCAGCGTATCAGAGATTGGTTACGGTGGTGGTCGAGTCCGCCCTGAACACGATGAAACAGCACTCGTCAAAATGCTCCATTACGCTATGGACTGCGGTCTCAACTTTCTTGATACCGCACCTGATTATGGCGGTGGTTACAGCGAAACAGTCATCGGCAAAGCAATCGCAGGTCGTCGGGAAGCGTGTATCGTCGCCACCAAAACGGAAGCCTATGACCCAGATGGTATTCTCACAGACGTAGAGGGCAGCCTACAACGACTCGGCACCGACTACATTGATGTTCTACAGTTCCACGGCGGTTGGTTCTACGCTGAAGAGACAGACCAAATTCTGAATAGAGGTGGATTAGAGACGTATCTGAAACTAAAATCCGATGGCAAAGTTCGGTTTATCGGGTTTTCTGCGGACGGTCCCTCTGGCGGCACGGAGCAGTTGATTGCCACCGGACAGTTTGACATGATGCAGACCCATTACAATCTGATGTACCAGAGCACCTGCGATGCGTTCGGCAGACGCGGGATCATCCCAGATGCCGTTGCACAAGAGATGGGGATTGTGCTGATGCGTTCTACCACGAGCAATGCCTTCCAGAACCTCATGAAGCACTGCTTCCCAAATGAGATGGCGAACGTTGATGTGGACAGTTTTCTGCTCAACTACTCAATCTCAAATCCGATGGTAAATGTCGCACTAATGAGCCTGCAGAGTGTTGACGATGTGGATTGGACAAACACCGTATCAGATAACGTCAATGCACGCTTGGATCTGCGAGCGGTTCATGGGAGATAGTAGATGCACCTCCTCGGTAGGTTGCGGTTTTCAACCGCACCGCGTCCTGAGGAACCTTTTATGTAGGAGCGAGCTGTGCTCGCGAATGCTATACTTCATTCACCTACGGAATTGGCGGAGGCTTCTCATCAACCGATGCCTCCTCCTTGTCCAACACCGCTACGAGCCGATACTCGTAGGGTCCTACATCTGCAATTCTCTCATCCCGTTTATGAAGACTGACGAGTAGTGTATAGATAAATCCGGGTTTATAGTCAAATCCCACTATACCTTCATAGAAAAATTCCCATTTCTGAGTCTCTTCATTGAACTCAAGGTAGCACTCCTGTTCAAAAGCACCCACACACTTCGTTTTATAGGGTCCGATGATGATGATTTCTATATTGTCCTCGCCTGATCCGATCAAGGATACCACTACAGTTTCCTGATCGCATCCGATGACGACGGATAAAAGGATTAACGTGATAGGGAGTATGAGTTTTGGAGGGAGTGGCATGTTTTCACCTATAGAGTGGAGATAGACTTGCTTTTATATCGATTTCGTTAATAGAGGTAAGTTTACGAGGCGTGTTCATTGGCTCCTATTTGGGCACTTATGGTTTTCGCGGCGGTCTCTCATCTACGGATGCCTCCTCCTTGCTTATGATCTCCACAAGGTGATAGGCGTACCGTCCTACATCCTGGATCTCTGTCCCTCTATCTTCAAGTCTGACTTTAAGTTTGTAGATAAATCCTGGCTCAAAGTCAAATCCGCTTATACCGTCATAGAAAAAATGCCACTCTTGGCTTTCCTCATTGAATTCAAGATAACACTCCTGCTCAAAAGCACCCACACAGTCTACTTTGTAGGGTCCGATGATGAGGGTCTCTATGTGTTCATCCCGACCACATCCGATGATGAAGAATAAAAAGATTAATGTGATTGAGAGTATGTGTTTTGTTGGGGGTGGCATATTTTCCCTTATGGCATAGACCATGGAACTTATTTCAGAACTCAGTTTTTTGATTCTATCGACTTTACAAAACGCACCTTCTTTTCCATCAGAAACTTCAATCCAGAATCCCCTCGGTAAGGTTTGAATTTAGAGCAGTCTGCTGTCAATTCATGAATCAAGATCCAGTACTGGTCGCAATGATAGTATGAATCGCAAGCAATTGTGGTATTAAGAAAGTCAACAACCTTTTCCCTATGCTGTTTTAAGGCAATAAGCATTGCCATTGACATACAATCCGCTGCCCCAATAATTTTTTCAGCAAGATCGTCACTGACTTTTTGACCTACAATTCCCATAAAATATAAACTCCAACAAATGGCATCAGGGCGTTGAAACTTAATAGACTGCTTCAGAACAGGAGTTATGTCTAAGTCTAATCCTACATCATTTTCCTTTGCTACTTGACAAAGAATCGGAAGAACATTAGGTCTGTGAACTGCTAGGGCAATAAGGTACTTGAGAAAAAAGTCAGCACTATTTTCGTCAAATTTCTTAGAGTTAGCAAGCGTACGCGTCGCATATTTCAAAACACTTCCCTCAGGATAATGCTTTTGAAGGTCAACTGCCAAATCCAGAAAACTCATGATGTCTCTAGGAGATGGTTGGTGTTTTGATGGTATACTATTTCTCAAAACCATTACCCACTGATCTTGATATGCAATGGGTAATTCTTCAACCATCACTTTCTTAGGATTGAGGCTTAAGAGATAGTTTCGTAATTCTTGCTCAAGTTTCAGTATGAAATCCTCTGCCTCTTCGCGAGTTTCACAATAACATTCATAATCATCAATATACCGCACAAACGTATAATTGCCTAACGCTTCATCAACCTTGGATAAGATGAATTCGGAGATAATATGTGATGTTGCTGGACCAATAGGTACTCCTTGCGTTTCTCCTCTTTTTACGTCCCTTTGCGCCTCATCAAGTTCGTTGTACCATAGTTGTTCATTTGAATTTACCTTTGCATTATCACGACCATCCACCGCCCACGGAATTGAATGTGTATAGATAGATGGGAAAAATGACGCAATGTCTGCCTTAACTCGGTAGAATTTTCCTGTTGAAATTTTTAACTTACATCTCGCGTCTGAAAGTTTGCTGTAGTTCATTACTGAAATTTGTTCAAGGTCTTCCCATTCCCCCATTATTAGTTTTCCTGTATCATATTTCGCTGGCTTCTCACGACTGTTAGGATTTTCACATATGTATGAGAGTTTATCCCAGTTTTCTGATAAGGATTTACATAGGCGCGCGTATGGAGACGGATGTGGAATATGCATAAGGCGAGTCACAAGATTAAATCGAGTCGAACGATATTCAATTTGATCATAACCTGTAACTTTTTCTTTATCCCGCCTTTTTCTCGTATAGTTTTCAAGCATTTCATCTGCAATATCAGGTGTGAAATCTTCGGTGGAAAAGGCTGGGAACGGTATATCGTCTGGATGTTTCTTTCCTATTGGTAAGTAATTGTAGCGTAATAAAGCATTGTAAACGAAGTCTTTGTCAGGAATTTGGTTATTCAATATCATGTCCTTGTAAAAAAATCCTCAGGGGTTTCAGTTTGCCATTTCACTTGGTTTCATATATTACTACTCAAGCAACCGAAGGTTCTTCTCAATTTTGGCTTTGAGGCTTTTATTACCAGTTTTCTCCGCGAGTCTTAATGCTGTTTTGAGGTCATGCTTCGCCTCCGAATTGCGATTCAACAAAGCCTTCGCAACTCCTCGACTGAGATATGCATTGGCATAATCGGGTTTAAGTTGTATCGCCTTGTCATAATCGCTGATGGCTGCAAGGTATTGCCCAAGGTAGTACTTCGCAAGTCCCCGATTGTTGTAGGCATTGGCAACATTGGGTTCAAGTTGTATTGCCTTATCGTAATCGCTTATGGTGGCGAAGTGTTGACCAAGTTTGCCCTTTGCAACTCCACGATTGATATATGCATTAACAGTATCAGGTTTAAGTTGTATCGCCTTGTCATAATCACTAACGGCGGCAGAGTATTGTCCCAAGTCTGCCTTTGCAGCCCCCCGATTGCTGTATACATGGGCATCATCCGGTTCGAGTTTTATAGCAGCATCATAATCGCTGATGGCTGCAAGGTATTGCCCAAGGTAGTACTTCGCAAGTCCCCGATT
>JAKZUG010000073.1:0-3725 GCA_047516705.1 Candidatus Poribacteria bacterium
CCATTGTGCAGTGTGTGCGCAGCCGGAGTCGAACCAGCAGTCAATTACATCTTGGACGCGGTGCATCGCGCCGCTGCATTTCTCGCAGGTGAGGACAACGTCGTCCACATACGGACGGTGTAACTCAATATCATCAGGGACATCCGTGCCGAGTGCTTTCAATTCGGCGATACTCCCGATGCAGTGTTGGTGTCCGCAGTCGTCACACACCCAGACCGGCAGCGGTGTACCCCAATAGCGTTCACGACTCAAACCCCAGTCAATATTGTTTTCCAGCCAATTCCCGAACCGTCCGTCTTTGATATGTTCCGGGTACCAATTGATTTCTTGATTATGCTGACGCATCTGGTCTTTGATGGCAGTTGTGCGGATAAACCAAGAGACGCGGGCATAATAGAGCAGCGGCGTATCGCATCGCCAACAGAACGGATATTGGTGCGTATATTCAGTTGCTTTGAACAACAAGCCGCGTCCATCCAAGTTCTCAATGATTTGTGGGTCGGCATCTTTGACGTATTCACCTGCCCACGACTCTTTAACCTCCGAAACAAATCTGCCATCGGCACCTACCAATTGTACCAACGGAAGGTTGTATTGCTGTCCGATGTCGTAGTCATCTTGCCCGAAGGCGGGAGCAATGTGGACCAAACCGCTTCCCTCTGTCGTCGTTACGAAATCTCCGGTGACCACATAGTGCGATCTTTCCGGATGTTCGCCACTGTCAAAGAGTGGTTCGTATTCCCAATCACGGAGGTCGGTGCCCTTATAGGTTTCGGCGATCTGCGGGAGTTCATCTCCAAACAGACTCGGCATACACTCTTTCGCGAGGATGAGCCGTTGCCCGTTGTGCTCTTCAACAGCGACGTAATCGTAGTCCTCGCCGACAGCAACAGCCACATTAGATGGCAGGGTCCACGGTGTCGTCGTCCAGACGAGTAGATAGGTATTCTCCATGTTTTTCAATGGAAACCGAACGAAGATAGACGGATCGGCGACCTCTTGGTAACCGAGCGCGACTTCATGGCTTGCCAAGGTGGTGCCACACCGATAACAATACGGCTGTACCTTATGTCCCTGATATAGCAGTTTCTTATCCCACGCTTGCCGCAGCACCCACCAGACGCTCTCAATGTAGTCGTTTGACAACGTGATGTAGGCTTCATCCAGATTGACCCAGAATCCGATGCGTTCTGTCATCTCTCGCCAATCCTGCTCGAATTGGAACACGTTCTCCTTACATTTTTCGATAAAGTTCTGAACGCCGTAAGCCTCTAATTCTGCTTTATTTGTAATATTAAGTTGCTTTTCGACCTGATATTCGACAGGGAGTCCGTGCGTGTCCCAGCCGGCTTTGCGGTGGACGTAATGTCCGGTCATTGTCTTATAGCGGCACACTGCATCTTTCATGATACGCGCGAGGACGTGATGCACACCGGGTGGTGCATTTGCAAACGGCGGTCCCTCTAAAAAAACGAAAGGCGGCGCGTCCTTATACATCTCCATACTCTTCTGGAAAATGTCGTTTTAACGCCAGAACTCTCAGGTCTGTTTCTCTTTCTCTGCAAACGTAAATTGGGATGATACTTCTCCAAACATTAGGAAACCCTCATTATTTTTCTCAATAGGCGCGCCTTCCAAGCGCGCAGTGCATATTAAATAAAAAAACACCCTCACTGAAATCGTCTGCTTCAGCGATGGGCGTTCCAATAAAACTACTTATCTGCTCGTGATTAGCCCACCACAGCGCGACGAATAGCAATAATAATGAATATGGCGCGGAGATACACTTGGTGCAAGGCAGCGTAGCGCGCAGACTTTCTATATTGCGATGTCGATGTGGTAAGCGATTGATAAAACATCTGATGATCCCGCGTGACAAAAACATGGTTAAAATTGTGTGTTTATTAATGTATGATACCACATTCTATGGCGTGATGTCAAATCTTTTTTGGCATAGAACCTGGGATTTGGTGTATAATTCATATAGGTGATATGCGAGATATTACAGCATACAAGGAGATCGGTGAAGTGGCAGATACGAAAAATAGCAAAAACCAACAACCTGCTGAAGAAATCGTCGGCACAGCAGTTTACATTGAGACCGAAATCGAAATCCCAGGCTGGATTGGGAGAGGTGGAGAGAGTGGCTTCTTTGTCGGACGTGATAAAATTGTGACGTGCTTTCATGGCCTTGCAGCTGCTACAAAGGTGACTGTGACACACGTTGACACAGGATCCGTTTATACGATTGAGGGCATCATCGCATCTGATTACGAAAACGATCTCGTTGTCTTGAAAACCGCTGAGGAAGATACGCCTTTTAGACTTGGCAACAGTGAGGTTGTTCAGAAAGACGCTCAGATTTGTGCGGTAGGCTTCAACGGAGACAAGAATAATAAGATAGAAGGCACTATACGGGGTCCCCAGTCCCGTGACAAACGGCTCAGGTTAAATCTATTGATCGTACCAGGGTGGAGTGGCTGCCCTCTCCTAAACAGCAGCGGTGAAGCCATAGGTGTCTGTTCAGCAGGTGTTGAATCCGAAAATGCTGGCTATGCTATTCCTTCAAACGCATTGAAAACATTACTCGCAAGCGCGGCAGCGGCAAAGATTGAATCTTGGTCAACGTGGCGAAAACGACCGGAGGTTCTTGCCTATACTGCGTACACTGCAGCTAAGCAGAATAACAGCGAAGTTGGCATATTTCGGCGTATCTGGTGGGGTCGGATTAAAGGTGCCTTCTACGTTATACGCTCGTTGCTAAAGCGGGGGTCGGGGGACTATGCAGGGGAAATCGCAATTTATGACAAAATTATTGAGGACATCAGGTTCCTTGCCATTTCAAAAGTGGAGGCATACGCCGCCCGAGGTATTGCCAATGGTGAATTAGGGGACTATCAAAAAGCGGTAGAAGATGCTAACCAAGCTATCATCGTCTCTCCAGTTACTTCCGCAGGATACTACAGTCGGGGTTATACAAGAATACGTTGGGCGGAAGTTGAGGCAGAACACGGAAATCATGCAAAATCTCGAACCCTCTATCAAAAGGCGATAAACGATTACACGGAATCGATTCAACTCAATTCAAAGAGAACCCTGTCCTGGGCTAAGATTTATAACGAGGAGGGCTGGACGAAGTACTTGATGGGAAAATTGGAAATCGAACAAGGCAACACCGGAGCAGCACAAACCCTCTATCAAGAATCGGTATCCGAGTGTGACAAAGCACTCCAGTCAAACCCGAAAGGAACCAAACTTCGGAGGGCTGCGACTTACCACACGCGCGGTGTTGCGAAAGTCGGTCTCGGTGACCATAACGGAGCGATTGAAGATTTCAATGAATCCATCCGACTCAATCCAAAGAAAGCACTATACTATCACGACCGCGGGGTAGCAAGAGAGACGATTGGGCAGCAGGAAGAAGCCAAAACAGACTTCCAGAAGGCAAAGGAATTAGACCCGGATATCGGAAAATAAGCTCTACACACTAACACGCAAGCAATGGACAGGAAAATACCGTAATGGAACAGAATAAAGATGAAACACCCCAGCGGAACGCCAGAGAAACCCCGGGCACCGCGGTTCTCTTGGAAATGGAATATACCGACGAGGATTATAGCGGTCAAGGCAGCGGATTTTTCGTAGCACCTGATAAAATTGTGACGAACGTTCATGTCCTCGCTGACGTTGCAACAGTCACTGCGAAGCGCATTGACTCAGGGGCA
>JAKZUG010000074.1:0-11831 GCA_047516705.1 Candidatus Poribacteria bacterium
TGAGAGTGCTGAGAGTATTGAAAACGTTGAAAGCGTCGAAGATGCGGAAAATTCCGAAAGCACGGAGGATCCCGAGAACACGGAAAACTCTGAGAATTAGGGTTTCACGCCTTGATCTCAGATCCATGCTTCGGAATGGAGGTCGGATACAAAACCAAAGCCTTGCTACAGAGTGTATCTACATTTATAGTAAAATCCACAATTACGTTGGACATTGTCGGTAGGCGGGGTTACAAACCCTGCCAGCGAAGGCGCGTATTTTGTTCACTGAACGACTGTTCATATATTTTCGGATTTTACTATAAAATGTGGAATAGGTTTTGTATGCTACCCCTTTCGTTATTCAACTGTACGGGTGGGTACATGTACCCACCCATTGTCTCTTGAGCGAAGACTTGACAACAAGCCACGGAGACCTTGCCCTACAAAACAGGGCAGAAATAGATACGTAGAGTAGGAGACGCGGAATTGAGCAAGAATTTTCTGTTTACGTCCGAATCTGTCACTGAAGGACATCCGGACAAAATTGCGGACCAAATCTCTGATGCAGTACTTGATACGATATTCACAACAGACCCGATGGGTAGAGTTGCCTGTGAAACCTTGGTTACAACCGGACTTGCTGTCATCACGGGCGAAATCACGACTACCGCAGACTACGATGCCCAACAAATCGCACGAAAAGTCCTTACCGATATAGGCTATACTAATATTGAATACGGTTTTGATGCCGAACGAAGTGCTGTGTTGAGTATTATTGATAAACAGTCTCCCGATATTGCAATGGGGGTGAACCCTGGCGGTGCTGGAGACCAAGGATTAATGTTTGGATACGCCTGCACCGAAACCCCTGAATTGATGCCGCTACCGATTACTCTCGCCCATCAATTGGTACGGCGGTTGGCGAAAGTTCGCAAAGATGGTACCCTCCCCTTTATCCGTCCCGACGGAAAATCTCAGGTAACTGTTGAATATGTTGACAACAAACCTAAAGCAGTAACTACAGTTGTTCTCTCTTCACAACACGATCCGGATGTTGCGGATACCGAGTTGCGAGAAGCGATTGTTGAAGAAGTTATAAAAAAAATAATACCTGAAAATCTCCAACACCCAGATATTAAATATCATATCAACCCAACAGGACGTTTTGTGACTGGCGGTCCACAAGGGGATGCCGGGTTAACGGGTCGAAAGATTATCGTTGATACGTATGGCGGAATGGGACGCCACGGTGGCGGTGCACTTTCAGGAAAAGATCCAACCAAAGTAGACCGGAGTGCAACTTATGCGGCACGACACGTTGCCAAAAATCTCGTTGCTGCTGGACTCGCGGAGCGTTGTGAAATTCAGATCTCCTATGCGATTGGCAGGAAAGATCCGATTTCTATTATGGTCGACACGTTTGGCACTGGTGATGAGGAAGTCCTCACGAAACTTGTTAACGCACATTTCGACTTAACGCCAGCGGGTATTATTGAACGCCTAAAATTACGCCAACCTATCTATCGGAATACTGCTGCATACGGGCATTTTGGGCGCGAGGAACCTGGTTTTACTTGGGAAGAGACCGATTACGTAGAAAAACTCCGGTAGATTAAAAAACATTCGAGAATACCGGTAAACAAAAGGAAATTAATGAACTACGATATAAAAACAACCGAACTCGCATCGGCTGGCAAACAACGTATTGACTGGGCAAACCGATTCATGCCTGTTTTAAATTCCATCTGTGCGCGATTCCAAAATGAACGTCCTTTAGAAGGGTTACGGGTAGCCGCATGTCTGCACGTCACGACTGAAACTGCAAACTTGATGAAGACGTTGAAAGCAGGCGGTGCAGAAACCGTTGTTTGTGCATCAAACCCGCTGAGTACCCAAGACGATGTCGCCGCATCTCTTGTTGTTGACGAAGAGATCGGCGTTTTTGCCATTAATGGGGAAGATACAGACACCTATTACAAACATATTGATGCCACCCTCGATTTACAACCCACCATTACCATGGATGACGGTGCCGACCTTGTTTCCAGACTTCACTCTGAAGAGACAAACCCGGCTTTAGTTGAGCAAGTCGTTGCGGGAACGGAAGAGACAACGACCGGTGTTATCCGACTCAAGAGTATGGCAGCTGAAGGCGTGCTGAAATATCCGATTATCGCTGTAAATGATGCGCGGACGAAGCACTTTTTTGATAACCGATACGGCACCGGGCAAAGCACATTGGACGGTATCATCAGGGCAACGAACCTGTTGATTGCTGGAACCACAGTTGTCGTCGCTGGTTATGGATGGTGCGGTAGAGGTGTCGCGAGTCGCGCGCGTGGCTTAGGGGCAAACGTAATCGTAACCGAGGTTACCCCCTTGAAAGCTTTGGAAGCGGTGATGGACGGGTTCAGGGTGATGCCGATGCAGAAAGCGGTTCAGGAAGCGGGCCTCGTTGTGACACTCACAGGCGATATTCATGTCTTGCGTAAGGAACATTTTGAAGCAATGAAGGATGGTGCGATTATTGCCAATTCCGGTCATTTCAACGTCGAAATTGATATTCCCGCGCTCGAAAAGTTGAGCGTTGATAAACGGAAGGTACGTCCCTATGTAGACGCATATACCCTTGAAGATGGTAGGAAACTCTACCTTGTGGGTGAAGGTAGGTTGGTGAACCTCGCTGCTGCTGAGGGGCATCCAGCGAGTGTCATGGATATGAGTTTTGCCAACCAGGCACTGTCGCTTGAATACATTGCTAAAAACCGTGATCAGCTTGAGAATCGCGTATACGATGTTCCTGAATCTATTGACGAAAGCGTTGCACAGCTGAAGTTACAGGCGTTCGGTATTGAGATTGACACACTCACCGCAGAGCAGGAGAAATATCTCAACTCGTGGGAAATGGGGACTTAGCATAGAACCATTCAGTTTTCGATTTTTTGCTGATCTTAGAGAAAGCGTCGCGACCGGGAGGTCGCTCCTACAAAGAAAGTCTTGAATCAGAAGATCAAAACTACGGGAGAACTGAATGACTCTGGACTTAGCATCATTTCTCCCTTGGCACTATTCATATATTGTAGTGTAGTGCCTCCACCTCTATCGGTTCAATTATTGTCTTTGCTAACGAGGTTTTAAACCTCGTTAGTTTTTAAGAAGACTTTAGGTGTTTTCGCTTTGTGAGGGATGCGTATGAAGAAATCAGAAATTTTGGAAGGCGTGATATTACTCGTGTCGGTGGTGCTGTTGTTACCAATCTGGATGGCATCTGCTGAAAAAATAGAATTCCCGCCGACGTTGTTAAAAGTGCTGAGTTTTTTGCAGTATCCAATAATCATCGTGCTTGGTGTGATTTTCGTTCGCCGACTGCGACGGATTATCCGCGCGTTCCGCGAAAATAAGAATAGACCCGGGCCTTTCTAATCTTAAACGGAATCGGATTTACACTATACATTTGGGAGATAACGATTTTAGAATATGGGAGTTTTAGTCGTTGGAACGGTTACTTTAGATACGGTAGAGACACCGAGCAAACGGGTTGAGGATGTCCTTGGGGGTTCTGGTGTCTATGCTGCCGTCGCCGCGAGTTTTTTTGGGAACACTGTTCAACTTGTTGGTGTCGTGGGTGCTGATTTTCCTCATGCGTACACGGACTTCCTCCAAACGCGCGGCATTGATCTCCAAGGATTAGAGCGGGTTGAGGACGGCAAATCGTTTCGATGGGGAGGCTGTTATGCTGAAGACTTTAATGTGCGCGATACCCTTTTCACGGAATTGAATGTTATTGAGGGTTTTCAGCCGGTTTTGCCCGAAACTTACAAAGATACCGCCTATCTTTTTTTGGCGAATAACTCACCTGTGTTGCAGCTGAGTATCATTGAACAGGCGACAAATCCGAAACTTATTGTCTGTGATACGATGGATTTTTGGATTAATGAAGAACGAGAGGCGTTAGAGGCACTCTTAGCACGTGTGGATGTTCTCATCTTGAACGATAGTGAAGCGCGACTACTGACGGGTTATTCTAACTTGGTGCGCGCTGCAGAGACGATTCTGCGCTATGGTCCAGAGCGGGTTATCATCAAGAAGGGGGAGCACGGTGCAATCA
This sequence comes from Candidatus Poribacteria bacterium, assembly GCA_047516705.1. Lineage (GTDB taxonomy): Bacteria > Poribacteria > WGA-4E > WGA-4E > WGA-3G > WGA-3G. Next base: position 4,091 of record JAKZUG010000074.1, read on the forward strand.
GTATCACGGAATCCTCCTATTTCAATGCGCCAGCGTATCCGCTCATGCATGTAACCGATCCCACAGGTGCCGGCGATAGTTTTGCCGGTGGGATGATGGGTTACCTCGCCTCTGTTGGTGATACCTCGGAGGCAGCGATACGTAGTGCTATGGTATATGGAGCGGTTGTAGCCTCTTTTAACATTGAGGATTTTAGCGTCGAGCGGCAAAAGCGTGTAGAGTTTTCCGAGATTTCGTCTCGGTATCGTGAACTTCAAGAGTCCGTCCGTTTTTAATGTAGACTATGAATCGCCTTGTCGTATGCTGCTTCAGCGGATTCCATCATCATTTCTGAGAGGGTCGGGTGCGCGTGAACAGTGTGCGCTATATCCGCGGCAGATGCTCCCAAACGCACCGCAACTGCGGCTTCATGGATAAGCGTTGAAGCCTGAGCACCAACGATATGAACGCCAAGAATATCCCCGCTATCGGCATCAGAAACGGTCTTAACAAATCCATCTGTCTCGCGTAGTCCCAACGCCTTCCCGTTTGCAGCGTAAGGGAATCGTCCGACCTTCACTTTGTAACCTTCATCTGTCGCCTCTTTTTCTGTCATGCCGACATGCCCTATTTCGGGTAGAGTGAAAACACACCACGGAATAACTTGGTAATCCATCTCAATAGGGTTATTGAGACAGTTTTGTGCCGCAACCTTTCCTTCTGCTGATGCGACGTGTGCTAACAGATACCGACTGGCGACATCTCCAACGGCGTAAATACTTGGGACGTTCGTTTGCATTTTGGCATCCACGACGATTTTTCCACCCTCTGTGCGAACACCAACCTTTTCTAACCCTATACCCTCAGTGTTATAACGTCTCCCAATCGAGATGAGCATTTTTTGTGCGGTGATCTCTTCACCAGATTCAAGTACTGCTGTGACACTTGCGTCCGATTTTTTGACGTGGGTGAGTTTGGCACCAGTGTGAATAGTGATACCTTTCCGCTTCATGAAAAGCTGGATATGACGGATAACTTGGACATCCTCAGTCGCCAAAATTGTGGGAAGGAGTTCCAACACGGTCACTTGGCAACCGAGCGCGCTAAAGATTGAGGCAAACTCGCATCCTGAAACCCCACCGCCAACAATCAGCAGGCTTTCAGGGAGTTCTGTCAGGTTAAGAACGCCTGTTGTCGTCAAGACTTGGTTTTCATCAATTTCAAAGAGCGGTGGTTCTGCGGGTTCAGAACCTGTGGCGATGATAACATTTTTCGCATGCAACTGCTCGGTTGTGCCGTCGGGTTTACTGACGATAATGGTGTTTTTATCGGTAAGTGTTGCTGTTCCGTTGAAGGTGTCAACCTTGTTTGCTTTCAGCAGTTGTGCGATGCCTCCTGTTAGCTGCTGGATGACTGAGTTTTTGTGAGCCAATACTTGTGGATAGTCGATTGTCGTATCACCACTGATATGCACACCGAAGTCAGGTGCTTCCTGAACTTGGGTAGCGAGGTTAGCAACAGCAAAGAGGGTTTTCGTCGGGATGCACCCTCGATTCAGGCAGGTACCGCCCCACTCTCCTTTTTCTATGAGGCAGACGCTACCACCGAGTTGTGCCGCCTTGATAGCTGCAACGTATCCTCCCGGTCCTCCGCCGATAATTCCGACATCATACGTAGACATAACTGCTCCTGTTCTGTGGAATGAATTGAATTGTATCACAAAGGCTGAGGGCTGTCAAATTCAAAACATTCAGTTTTGGGTCGACATGACAATAAAAAAGGCGATTGCGTCCCAGCATTACTACTGGTATCTACAATCGCCACTACATTTGAATTGTAGTTATTTCCAAGAGAGTGTCTCCCAAAATAGTTATTCTGCCAACCCGAGCCTTTGCCCTGTGCTTTTCAGTTTCTGTGTCATCTGTGTTATTAGTTGGCTGACGCGCGCTTCAGAGATTTCCAACGCCTCGGCAATCTCCCAATTTAGATGATGCTCACGAATACAGGCGAAAACGTCGCGTTCCCGGGGGGTCAACATTTGCAGGAGTTCCGGCAAGGCACACTCAAAGGAGATGTCCCGGATGAGTTCATCCTCAAATGCAGCGGAGGGGTCTGGAACTTCCAACAACCCTCCGACATCCGAATTGACTTCGGCATCTGGCTCCTTGCACGAATCCCACGCTGCATAGAGATTGGGCAGTTCACGGTTGCTGTGAGTGAGTTCCCTGCTTTTTGCGTCCATCAAAGTACCACAGATTCGTGGGCGGATGAAGGTACCGAAAGTTGCGCCATTGTGATGTGCAGGATTGAACCGAGGCCCCTTGTCGAGGAGCACCATGGAGGCAATTTGCTGCAAATCTTCCCGGATATCGGGGCGCTGCGGCGAAGCATACGCTATACAATCCGCACACCGGTTCAAATCCGGCAGCAGCCGTTTTATCGTTTCGTCATCAATGAACACCTACATTCCTCCATTAGATTCTGACGCTAAGATTAGATGGATTAAGCCGGTATATCAGGGGTGGTGTGAAGGTGTGAGATTTGAAAGGTGCATTGGTGCTAAATTTGACAAAAAAGACGGGGTGTGCTATAGTGGTAGCAGTCTAAAAATAGGAGTGAGAGAATGTTTGATGGGTACAGCCCAAACCAATTTGGACCTGGACGTTCTGCTGTCATCTGCCAACATGGTGCTGTTGCGACGAGTCAGCCGCTTGCGGCGCAGAGCGGGTTGCAGATTCTACGCGACGGTGGAAATGCGATTGATGCGGCGGTCGCAACTGCTGCAGTACTCAATGTCGTTGAGCCGATGTCAACTGGCATCGGTGGAGATGCTTTCATGCTGGTTTACCAGCCTAAAGACGGTGTGATCCGCGGCTTAAATGCGAGTGGTAGGGCACCTTACGCCGCAGAACTGGATTTCTTTACCAAGCAAGGGTTGAGTAGTATTCCACCCTTCGGGAGTATGTATCCGGTTACGGTGCCTGGCACAATTGACGGATGGGCAACCCTCTTGGACGAATGCGGCACTATGTCGTTGGGAGAGGTGCTTCAACCTGCTATTGATTACGCAGAGAACGGATTTCCGGTCAGTCCACAAATTAGCCTCGCGTGGCAAGACAGCGCGTCGATGTTGGCGCAGCATCCCGATACGGCAAAGACATATCTCACAAATGGCAAGGCACCAGTGCCGGGTGAAATCTTTCGCCAACCTAACTTCGCACGGACGTTACGGTTGATTGCTGAAGGTGGACGCGATGCCTTTTATCAGGGCGAGATTGCCGACAAAATCGTCCGATTCTCCGATGAGAATGGAGGGCTGTTCACACGACAAGACTTCGCTGACCATAGATCTGATTGGGTTGAACCGATTTCTACTAATTACCGTGGCTATGATATCTATGAAATTCCTCCGAATGGACAAGGCATCGCTGCGCTACTCGCACTCAATATCATTGAGGGATTCGACCTCGGGGCGATGGGGCATAACAGTCCTGAACATCTACACTACGCAATTGAGGCAATGAAATTGGGATTCGCGGATCTCTACAACTATGTGACAGATCCGACATTTGTAGATGTACCCGTAGCCGGACTGCTCTCTGACGACTATACGGAAAGCCGACGGTCACGTATCTCACCAGAGCGTGCGAGTGTGGGACCAAGTGCTGGCGTTCCACCGGTGGGAAGTGATACGGTGTACCTCTGTGCCGTTGACAGTGATCGAAACATTGTCTCTTTCATTAACAGCCTGTATGCTGGCTTTGGTTCAGGTTTAGTCGCTGGTGATACAGGTATCATGTTACAAAATCGGGGAGCAGGTTTTTCGCTTAACCCCAACCATGCGAATTGTATTGCTCCGCATAAACGGACGCTGCACACTATTATCCCCGGCATGATTGCCCAAAATGGGGTGCCATTGGTTACCTTTGGTGTCATGGGAGGGCAGATGCAAACGCAAGGACATTTACAGTTTGTATGCAATCTCATTGACTTCAATATGGATGTTCAGAATGCATTAGATGCCCCTCGGTTTCGGGTGATGGACGATTCTCGCATCATGCTGGAGACAGGTATTCCAATGAATGCACAAGCCGCATTGGCACAGAAAGGACATCATATCATACCGGGGAACACTTTTTTTGGCGGTGGACAAGCAATCTTTATCAATCCATCTTTTGACACGCTTATCGCAGGTTCAGATCCGAGGCGTGATGGGTGTGCAGTCGGCTATTAAGGGGACAAGGGATTTACTTGACTTTCGGTTTAAATTAGGGTATAATATTAAGACTAACAGTCGGTTTTGACTCAATAATAGAGGACTAAACCGAAGCATGTAAGCCCGCCAAGCCGGTCGCGAATCACCGTTGATGCGATCGCGGATCGCTGTTGATTCGAGAGGCTCTCTCTTGCCTTGGGGCGCGCTATTTTCGGCAAGATACGAGTAGTCAGCGTCCGACTTAAGCCGTACAACAGACCTATCCAACCCTGAAAGCGAAGTCCGTTTTCCGATTTGTTTGTATCCATGATAAAAAGGGGTATGGCTAAGGCACGCGAACCTCGTCCCGCAAATTAAATACGAAACGGCGAGGCATAGAGCACTCGCTCTACAATGCCAATGCAAAAGAAACATAGAAGAATGTATGGAGAGTTAGTTTACAAATGTACAAGAATTTAAATGAAAAAGATGCTTGTGGCGTTGGTTTTATCGCGAACCGCTTCGGAAATCGGAGCCACGAGATTATTAAGATGGCGACGCAAGCAGTAACAAACTTGACACACCGGGGCGCGGTGGCAGCGGACGCAAAGACAGGCGACGGGGCAGGTATCTTAACACAAATCCCGGAAAAATTATTTCAAAAAGAACTTGAGAAGCTTGGAGTCCGCTTAGCGTCGATAAATGATATGGGTGTCGGGATGATTTTCCTGCCGCGGCACGACCGGAGCGCACAAGCGCAGGGACGCGCATTCGTCGAGAAGACGTTACAACAATACGGCGTTCCACTCCTCGGATGGCGCTCGGTGCCTCTGGATCTTTCTGCTCTTGGGACCAAGGCTTTGGAAACGCTGCCGGAAATTCAACAGGTGTTGGTCGGGCGGCCAGAGCAACTTGCAGACGACGCTTTTGAGAGACGTTTGTACTTGATATGCAAAGAGTTAGAACATCGTATCACAGCGGCGGGGCTTGACGAATTCCATATCGCATCCTTTTCGCATCGAACGATTGTCTACAAAGGGTTGCTGGTATCATCGCTGCTCTCACAATTTTATCCAGACTTAGAAGATTCAGATTTTGAGGCAGCGCTTGCTATTTTCCACCAACGCTACAGCACAAACACCTCTTCTACATGGATGCTCGCTCAACCCTTCCATACACTTGCACACAACGGTGAAATCAACACCTTGATGGGCAATCGGAACTGGATGCGGGCGCGCGAAGCCGACTTGCAGTCGCCCCTCTGGAACGAACATATCCAAAAACTTATCCCTATTATCAACCAACACGGTAGCGATTCAATGAGCTTGGATAACGTGTTAGAGTTGTTAGCACATTCTGACCGCGATATCCTACACGCGATGATGTGTCTGATCCCGGAGGCGTATGAACAGATTCCGGATATGCCGGATGTGCTCAAAGCTTGTTATGAGTACCTCTCATGTGTCAGTGAACCGTGGGACGGGCCGGCGGCGGTCGCGTTTACGGGTGGTGTTGTCGTTGGTGCAAGTCTGGATAGAAACGGTTTACGACCCGCGCGCTACAAAGTCACAGAAGATGGCACTGTTGTCATGGGTTCCGAAGTCGGTATTATTGAACTTGATGACAGTTGTGTTGTGGAAAAGGGACGTTTGGGACCTGGACAGATGATTGCTGTGGATACAGTGCAAGGAAAACTGCTGAAAAATTCGGAGATTAAGCATCGTATTGCCGCGCAGAAACCTTACGCCGAATGGGTACAGAAAGGCATCGTAACGCTTCCCACCGAAAAAGACGACTCTTCTGCTACGACGGAAACTGTTCCTGAGCAGCTGCCGATGTACCAGAAAGCCTTCGGCTATATGACGGAGGATGTGGAACGATTTATCAAACCCATGGTAACGGAAGCGAAGGAAGCGGTTGGTTCAATGGGCGATGATACACCGCCTGCTGTGATTTCTCGGCACCCCCGATTGCTTTACAGTTACTTCAAACAACTTTTTGCGCAGGTAACGAACCCCCCTATCGACTCGATCCGGGAACGTTTAGTGATGTCGCTCACAACTTACCTCGGGCGGCGGTATAGTCTGCTCACGGAAACTGAAGCACACGCTCGACTTATTCGGTTACCTTCACCAATCCTGGCAAATGCAGATTTACAAGCGTTGCAGGAGTTGAATATACCCGATTTTCAGATAACGACGCTTTCTGTTTGTTTCCCGGTATCTTCCGGTAAACAAGGGTTGGAAACCGCGCTGGAAGCGTTATGCCAACGTGCCTCCGAGGCAGTTGATGCCGGAATAACACTTCTCGTACTAAGCGATAAAGATGTTAACCCTGATTCCGCACCGATTCCGATGGTGCTTGCTGTTGGTGCCGTTCATCACCATCTGATTCGAGAAGGAAAACGGATGCGAGTAAGCCTTATCGCTGAAACCGGAGATGCGAGGGAAGAACACCATTTTGCTGTTCTGATCGGTTATGGGGCAGCGGCAGTCAACCCTTATCTCGCGTTTTCAACGATTGTTCAGCTTGCTGAGGACGACGAACTCGCAGGACTCACAGCAACGAAAGCAGTTGAAACCTATAAGGCAACTGTTGAAAAAGGTATTTTGAAAATTATGGCGAAGATGGGGATTTCGACGGTTTCCAGTTACCGCGGTGCTCAGATTTTCGAGGCACTCGGTATCAATGCCACGGTTATCGATAAGTGCTTTACGGGCACCGCGTCACGCTTAAGTGGCATTGGGTTTGCCGAAATCGCTGCGGAAACGCTCCATTTCCACACAAAGGCGTTTTCAGGAAGCGAAGACGACATATCGCTTGAAGAGGCAGGCTATTTCCGATTCCGTCGAAATGGCGAATTCCATGCGTACAATCCAACGGTGTTTAAATCACTCCACCAGTTTGTCAAGGCTGGTAAGTCGGAAGATTATGAGAAATATGTTGATGCTGTTGAGACCGGTGAGCCTTCCAGTTTACGTGATCTGCTTGCATTCAAGCCGAGCACGCCTATCCCGATTGAAGAGGTAGAACCCGCGGAGGGTATCGTTCGTCGTTTTACAACGGGTAGTATGTCTTTCGGAGCGTTGAGCCGTGAAACACACGAAACCTTGGCAATCGCAATGAACCGCCTCGGTGCAAAATCTGGAAGTGGAGAAGGTGGTGAAAGTGCTACACGCTTCAAGCCGCAGCCTAATGGCGACCTCGCTTCGAGTGCTATCAAACAGGTAGCATCCGGACGTTTCGGTGTGACACCAACATACTTAATTTCTGCGAAAGAATTGGAGATTAAGATGGCGCAGGGGTCTAAACCTGGAGAGGGAGGGCAAATTCCAGGGCACAAAGTAACCGCTGAAATTGCCGCTATCCGCCACTCCGTGCCGGGTGTTCCGCTAATTTCGCCGCCACCGCACCACGACATTTATTCTATTGAAGACTTGGCACAACTCATCTATGATTTGAAGATGGCAAATCCGCGTGCAAAGATCGCTGTGAAACTGGTATCTGAATTTCTGGTTGGAACCATTGCATCAGGTGTAGCAAAGGGCTACGCCGATGTTATCCAGG
>JAKZUG010000075.1:0-5876 GCA_047516705.1 Candidatus Poribacteria bacterium
CGCAAGTAACGCTCAAAATTGTGGTAAAAAAAAACTAGGAGGAATCCATGCTAAGGAGAACCGCTTTCACAATTATTGCTCTTCTCGGGGTTGCGCTTGTTGTTAGTAGCTGCGGCAAGTTGAACCAAGAAGAGTTTGAAATGTGGAAGAATGAACATGTCTCGCAAATGACACAAGCTGACGCTGACATGTCAAACAAAATCACGATGTTAGACGGCAAAGTCGATCAGCATAGTAAAGATACGACAGAGGCAATCTCTAAAGCGAAGGAGGAGGCGATTGCCGCTTCTCAACAAGGTGATGCCGACACAATTGCTGCTGCAGACCAAAAAGCCAAAGAACACGGCGCACAACTCCGCGCTGACCTGACCAAAGCTATTGACATGCAAGGCAAAGAGGCGATGGGTGCTGTGAAAAGCGTAGATGCCAAATTGGGCAAACAGAGCATGGCGCATGAGAAGTCCGACCAAGCGCAAGATGCAGCGATTAAGCAGCTTCAATCTGATGTGATGGCTTTGAAGGAAAAGGTCATAATGGTAGACATGAAAGCTTCCATGAAGCCGATGTTGGTGGCTACCGTTAATTTCGGCAGTGGTCAGACCGGTCTATCGAGCAAAGCAAAAGAGATGCTTGACGGTGTTGCCGATCAACTCATGGCATCGGATGCCAAAATTGTGGTGGTTGGACATGCTGATGGCACGCCGGTGCTACGCGGAAGTTATAGAAGCAACTGGGACCTCTCACAGGCGCGCGCCAATTCAGCGGTAAAATACCTGAAATCCAAAGGGATTGATGCCGGGAGAATTGAGGCAGTTGGCATGGCACACACTAAACCTATCGCCCCGCAAAACACTGCCGCTGGCAGAACTATGAATCGCAGGGTTGAAGTCATTCTGCTCCCCGCGGGCGCAATGATGTAGCCTTAACTGTTTCATATCAACGTAGGGGCGGGTCCCTTGCCCGCCCATCGTTGTCATATCACTGTCCTACAGTACCCCTCGGATAAGGTCGCTACCTTTATGCGCTTAATTGTATGTTCCATGTTGCTGATCCTGATGCCCTGTCTAACACCGGTGGATGCTGTTGATACCCCACCCCTGCGCCCGTCACCCGTCCGAGATTTTTTGGGAGAACATCTTGATGCTCCCTTGTTTCAACTTTCCCTGTTTTCATATAAACCGGAGTTAGGCGGCTTGACTGATATTCTCCAGAATGTCGGCGTATCAAGCGTTCCGAGTGCCCTGTTGCCTATGTTTTCGGTTGTATTTGAACATACACCGGAGTTAGATTCACGTTTCGAGTTCGGCTATTGGCAGATGGAGCTTGATATTCCACCACCTACCTCGGCGAACCTCTCTGCCACACTCATTCCTGTTTCGTACCAGCTCATCTACCGCCCCGTTCTGCTGTCCGAATTTCTCCCAATCTATATAGGTGGAGGCATCGGTTTTTTAGGGGCGAGTTTTAGTGGCAGTGCAGTAGATCTGATTGAACAGCAAGGCATCAGTTTCGATGGCAGTTCTTCCGGTCCAACTGGATATGTTCTCATCGGTGCAGAACTGCTTCAGTGGGAATATAACCTTGCGCTTAACATTGAGTTGAAACGGATACTCAAAACAGTCAAAACAATAGGCACGATACCGCTTGACCTGATTTTAGATGGCACTGCAATCGGGTTAGGTGTCAAAATGGAATTTTAACCGATAACCGATACCATTCCACGGATGTTTTTAAAGCATGGCAAGCGAATCCTTCCTTTTGTTCTCTGTCTTGTGGTCGGTGGTATTATCGGCGGCTACTCGGATACCCCGCTCCCGCTCCTCTGCTTGCTGGCAGCAACCGCTGCTTTCGTTTTCCTCGGCATGGAACTCGCTGTCTATCTGCTGTTAATTGCCCTGCCATTTTCATTCCGTTACATTCTCCCCGGTCGCTTTGAAATTCAAACACCGACAGAACCGCTATTAGGTATGCTGGTCGCTGTTTACTGTGTGCAAAAAATAGCTGATCGGGCACTCCAGAAAGAGAAACCAGAAAATACATTTCCGTTCTTGGTCCCGCTCTGCGCCTATATCCTCGTTACCTTCCTTTCAGCAATCAATACACCTGATCTGTTCGGCACATTCAAAGGCGCGCTGCGTGCGACAGTGTACATGCTGTTCAGTGTAGTAGTGTATGCTGTTACCCAAAACAGAGCCACCCTAAAACGACTGTTTATTGCCATCTTTCCTTCCGCCGCAGTCGCTGTCATCTGGACAGTTATTGTCCTAATTTATCACATTGACGCGTGGCAGTGGACAAGTGCCTATCGGAGCGCGCCGTTTACGAATTACTCCGTTTACGGTGCCTTCACCGCGATCTTCTTTCTAATTTGCCTCAGCCGCCTCCTGTTTGACAATAGCACTTATGATCGAGTGTTATGGACAGCGTGGTTCGTCTGTTTCAGCGTGGGGCTTCTGATGTGCTTTTCACGTGGTGTCTGGCTCTCCGTCATTATCGCGGTCGGTTTTATGCTGCTGCAACTGGGAAGAGGGGTTACACATAAAAAGATTCTGTTTATAGGTGCTGCATGTCTCATCTTACTGGTATGTCTGAATTTGCCGGGTGTCTATAACATTATTATTGAGCGGGTTTCGTCCGCAGTGGATGTCAGCTATGCTTCAAACCGGGCGCGCCTCCTACGATGGGGACAGGCGGTTGTGATGTTCCTTGAAAGTCCGATTTTGGGTAAAGGTTATGGTGCGTTCGCGATGCTTTATGAGGAAGATGTGGCACTCGTTGGGAGTTACACGGCGCAGTATCAACTCGGTGCACATAGCGAATACCTCCAAGTTATGGCTGAATTGGGAATTGTTGGATTAAGTGTATGGATATGGCTGAATATTGCCTTCTTACGTTATGGCTTTCGAGCACTCAAGACGATAGATGACGGCTTTTACCGTTCTGTTGTCATTGGATTGATGGCAGCGGAGATTTCGTTGATGGTGCATTTTACAGTGAACAATCTCTTGAACGGTGATGCCATCGGCATTCCTTTTTGGGGGATTTATGGGTTGTTACCGGCTGTGGTGCAGATGGCGGCCCGTGAAAAGACTTCACCAGAAACTGAAGACGGTGTATAATATCAGGTAGACATGAATTGTAGCTGAGCGGATCTCTTGCCTCAGTTTTCCTACCCATATTGTCCTTACCAATGGAGAAATTAATATGAACATAATCCACATTATTTCAGATACGTTTCGACGCGATAATCTCGCTATTTATGGTGGCAAGGGATACACGCCGTCCCTAAACGCCTTCGCGGAGAAGTGTGTCGTTTTTGACAAAGCGTATGTGTGTAGTTACCCGACTGTGCCGATCCGAGGGGACTTGGTGACGGGACAGGTCGGCATCTGTCGGCGAGGATGGGAACCCCTCAAACGAGATGTACCGGTCATCGCGAATGATTTAACGAAGGCTGGCGTTGTCAGCATGATGATTGCGGATACACCGCACCATATCAATAACGGGTTTTTTTACAATCGCGGGTTCACCGGATGGAAGTGGATTCGCGGACAGGAAGGCGACTGCTTAGAGACGCATCCCTACGATTATGAATCGCAGGATTCATTGCGGTATCGCGAATATACACGGACACATCCGAATAAATTGCCCCTTGGACTCGGTAACCACATTAGAAATACCGACTTTCGGCAAACGGAAGCAGATACTTTCGCTGCACAGACGATGCAAACGGCTTGCGATTGGCTGGAGCGGAACTACGAACACGAAAACTTCTACCTGATGGTAGACACCTTTGATCCGCACGAACCGTGGGATGCGCCTGAATGGTACCTAAAGCGTTTCGATGCAAGCGATTATGACGGACCCGAACCGATCTATCCGCCTTACGGTCCCAATCCGATGAATGAGCGCGAGACGGAACGTCTCAACGCGCTCTACCGTGCGGAGGCATCGCTGGTTGACAATTGGATCGGGCAGCTTCTGCGTAAAATTGACTATATGGGATTAATGGAAAACACGATGGTGATTTTCATGGCGGATCACGGCTTTTTATTGGGTGAACACGGACTGCTCGCTAAGAATCTGAGTATGTATGAAGAGATTGTTCATATTCCGCTGTTGGTTTATCATCCCGATGCGACACCGCGTCGGACAAACGCGCTTGCGAGTATTGTTGATATACCTGCTACTGTTATAGATCTGTTCGGTGCAGAGCGCGGTGGACAGGTAGAAGGCAACAGTCTCCTTCCGGCTGTCATGGGGGATACCGACACCGGACGCGAATATGCGATTACGCACGGTGCTTGGGTCGGCGGATGGAGTCCTGATGGTGGGAGTCCACATGGCAGTATCACAGACGGCACTTGGTCGCTGCTTTTAGAGAACAAGGGTGCACCCACGCAATTATTCCATTTACCATCCGATCCAGAACAGATGGATAATCGGTTTGAATCGGATACGGCAGAGGCGTGCCGACTCTATCAGGCGTTTTTGGACTTCTTGGCGCAGCATGGTGCCCCTGAAGCGATGGTCACCCAATTCCAAGATCGGTGGCAAGATTGATTTCTGTTTCTGTCGACTACAATTCAATGATATTTCGCCGCCGCTGGCGAGGTTTCCTAACCTCGCTAACTCCTTAGTATCTGGTACTTCGCCGCCGCTGGCGAGGTTTCCTAACCTCGCTAACTCCTTAATGCCCATTTAATTGCAGATTTTACATAAAATAGAGAGAAGGAATTGGACAGTGCTTTCAAGGTTCCTACTGCCTCCAAGAATTTCAAGCCTTTTTTCGTCTAAACGACGAAAAGAACAATATTGTCACTTTTTATCCGCTGCCTCCGGTTCAGTTGCCAGATATTTCTCATCTGTCTCTATATCGGGCGGATAGCGAATTTCCCAGACTTTGATGTCTCTCGCGGCACTGTCATCTGTTGGATAAACAGGGACAAAGATATCCTTGTGTTCACCGCGCAGAAACAACTTAACAGCGAGGCTGTTCCAACCGAGCGGTGGAATATAATAGCCTCCGCTCAAGCGGGTTTCAGCGTCAAAATCCAAAACGAGTCCACCATCTTCAATATCCACCGAAATTTGTGAATTAGGAGTGCTAACAGTTCTTTCTACTGCTATATCTCTCACCAAGGTTTCTCCCAGTTCTCCTGCAGCAACTGCCTCATTTTCGTCTTTAAACTGCGCGGTGATGGACAACGTGTCAGGCGAGGTACGGGTGATTTCAATGAAGTCTAAGGGTGTGCCTGTCCCTCGCGGTTGCATCCGGTAGGGTGCACCGATCGGTGTCTCTGTTCGCGTCAATTGATAGAGTTCAAACTGTCTATCACTGTTTTCATCGCTGCCCATGTTTGAATAGTTTCGGGAGCGGGATAGCACACCCCACTCTGTTAGCATCAGGTGCGTGGCTTTGTGCGTTTTGAGAAACGCAAGTGCTTCGCGTTGACCTTGTGCACAGAAGACGTGTCGATAATAGAGATATATCCAGTTCGGGATAAAATGGTCGGAGTCAATAACAGTATTGACACTGCCGAGAACGTTGAGTTGTGTGCCGTATCCCCAATTGGCTGCGATCACGGATTCTTTCGGAAGGGTTTCGTTCATCCATTTAAACGTCTCGGTACTGCTGTTTTGTCTGGGAACGGGTCGCCGCATGTGAGCGGCGGCGTAAATGGACTTGTTTGCATGTCCGCCGATCGGTGCCCAGAAAAGAACAGGTATCAACACGATAACGGCAAAGATGGCAGTTGCAAGTTTTTCCTTAACGTATGGATAAAGGATTTCGGCATCTTTGAGTCTTTGTATGAGGTGCACAGGGGAGAACCAGAGAAGCCACGCGGTGCCATAAGCGAGTGGCAGTCCGATAA
>JAKZUG010000076.1:0-31493 GCA_047516705.1 Candidatus Poribacteria bacterium
GTGCAAAAGTCGCTGCCAGGCATTCCATCAAGGCATTCAATTATCCAAGAGGAACCCGGTCCTCCAATGAAACCCACTTCATCTTCCATTCTTTTAACACTACTCATTGTTTCAACACTATACCTACCGAGCAGCTTCGCCCAAGATTACACACAATGGAATTTACCCGAAGGTGCTAAAGCCCGCATCGGTAAAGGCTATATCAATGATATACAGTACTCCCCAGACGGGACTATATTGGCAGTCGCCGGTTCTGTCGGTATTTGGCTCTACGACGCGGAAACCTTTCAAGAACTGTCCCTGCTCAAGAGAGATACTTATGGTGTTCATAGCATATCATTCAGTCCTGATGGCTTGACACTCGCCAGTATTGGTTATGCAAACATTACACTGTGGAATGTTACTGCAAGAAAACACAAGGAAACATTCAAGGACGTGGGTAGTCCCCATACTATTTTGTTTAGTCCGGATGGCTTGACACTCGCCAGTGGAGATTACAAAGAAATCCACTTGTGGGATGCAAAAACGGGTGCACGGAAAAAGACACTCGCGGAGCATCCAGATTATATCTCCAGAATATCGTTCAGTCCTGACGGCAATACAATCGCAAGCACGAGTCACGATGGCACAATCCGCCTATGGGATACCTCTACAGGGAAACAAAAGAAAACACTCACGACACATGCGGAAACGGGTTATAGTTTGTCGTTCAGCCCCAATGGAAAGACACTTGTAAATGGAGGTGCGGATGGTACTATCCGCTTATGGGATACAGAAACTGGAAAACTCAAGAAGACGCTCACAGGACATACGGATGATGTCTATAGTGTCTCTTTCAGTCCGGATGGTCAAACCCTTGCAAGTAGCAGTGAGGACAAAACCGTCCGACTTTGGGACGCAAACACTGGAAAACAAAAGAAAATACTGGAGCATGCAGATCATGTCAATTACGTATTGTTCAGTCCAGATGGTCAAACCCTCGTGAGTGCCAGTTCACACCATACAATTCGCTTATGGGACGCAGGTACTGGGAAACTCAAAAAAACGATTACAGGCAATGCATTCTGGATCACTGGCGTGTCGTTTAGCCCCAATGGACAGATACTTGCGACTATGAGTTCAGACACAACTATCCGCTTATGGGATGCAAACACTGGGGAGCATAAAAAAGACCTAATGAATCAACACTCGGGGGATGTGGGTTATTTCAAGAGTGTATCGTTTAGTCCTGATGGGCACACGCTTGCTGCGGCAAGTGGAAACATAACTGAACTCCCATCCTTCAAACAGAGTTTTTTTCCAAGTGTGAATGGGGACAAAACTATCTACCTATGGGATACGAATACTGGAAAACAAAAGAAAACACTCACCGGGCACGCTGCGTCCGTTGAGAGCGTGTCGTTCAGTCCTGACGGGACAACACTTGCGGCTGGAAGTAAGGACACGACAATCCGTCTTTGGGACATTGCTACTGGAAAGCAAAAAAGAGTGCTCACAGGGCATACGGAGAGTGTCACGAGTCTCTCGTTCAGTCCAGATGACACAACACTTGCAAGTGGAGCGTTGAATGGGAACATCCGCCTGTGGGACACAAACACTGGGGAATACAAAAGAACACTCACAGGGCATGCAGCAGAGGTTAGAAGCTTCTCCTTTAGTCCGGATGGAGAAATCCTCGCAAGCGCGAGTCTGGACGGCACCCTCCGACTATGGGATACAAACACTGGCGAACAAGAGAAAACACTCGCAGCGTATAAAGGGACCGTCTGGAATGTATTTTTCAGTCCGGATGGAGAAATCCTCGCAAGTCAAAGTGGAAGTTCAAGCGTTAGTATCCGTTTATGGAAGCAAATTCGTCTATGGGATGTCATCAAAGAACGGGACAAGAAAACCTTCACGGGGCATACGAGGAGTGTCATCAGCGTGTCATTCAGTGCTGATAGACAAACACTTGCAAGCGGGAGCGAAGACGGTACAGTACTGCTGTGGGACTTGACTTCTATACTTAACACAATAGAGGATACGAAATGAAAAAAGTGCTACTTTTTATCTTTTTCGCGCTCGGTATTGCTTGGATTTTTTTTATGACGAGTATCCTTCCAAGACGCAACCTGCCGGAGCGTTCACAATGGCATTTGCCCATGGACAAAAACTCGCTACTCAATACAAGCGGAATCAATGATGTCCGGTATTCCCCGGATGGAACTCGTTTAGCGGTTGCCAGTTCTATCGGCATTTGGCTCTATGATATGAACACGGACAAAGAACCCGCACTGCTCACGACAAATATACCCAGTGTCCTCAGCGTATCATTCAGTCCTGATGGAAAAACACTCGCGAGCGGATGTGAAGACGAACTTGTCCGCCTATGGGACGTTAATACCGGTGATCATGAAAAAACCTTCATAGCGGATCACGGGAGATATCTTCGTGTGTTGTTCAGCCGCGATGGAGATGTGCTTGCCAGTGGCGGTATCCATGAGATCAATCTGTGGGATGTTAAGACAAGCGCGCACAAGAAAGTTTTCAGAATGGGTATCTATCAAAATGATCAGATATCATTCAACGTTGATGGGATGACGCGTGCAACTGGAGGTAACAATACTATCCAACTGTGGGATGTCGCTACAGGAGAAGAAAAGAAAACTCTCGCCGGACATACAGAGAGTGTCAAGAGCGTAGCGTTTAGTTCTGACGGACGAACACTTGCAAGTGGAAGTTGGGACAGAACTGTTCGTCTGTGGGATGTCGCAACAGGTAAACATAAAAAAACCCTCAAAGGGCATCAGAAGAGTATTAATAGCATCGCGTTCAGTGCTGATGGGCGAATGCTTGCCACCGCAAGTAGAGACGAAACTGTCCGCGTGTGGGATGCTATCACTGGAAAGCACAAGAAAACACTCAGAGGACATACCGCTGCTGTCAATGGGGTCACGTTCAGCCCTGATGGACGGACAATCGTAAGCTGGAGTAACGACCGTACGATCCGCTTGTGGAACGTTGATACTGGTAAATTCAAAAAAGCACTCCAATACCCAAAATCGAACAAATTATAACAAATCCCACAAAAAAGCGGGAAAATCCGTAAAAAAATGCGTTTTTCGTGAAGTTATGCATCTTTTTGCGATTTAACTTGACAAACCAATCTACAGGATGTATAATACTATTATTACGTATTTACAAATAGTAGTATACGTCCTTATCGTCAAGATTAGGATTAGAGAATTGTGTTCATCAATCAGTGGCCGAAAATTGATATCTAATAGTTTCCAATAGCCATTATACAGGAGAAAACAACATGAAAAATACTAAACACCGTGAAACTCTGTTCACACAAACTAAATTAGAGAACATCGAAGACCGCGAACTGGTTGAGCAAGTTCAAAATGGGAACACAGAGGCTTTTAACCCACTGGTTCTCAAATATCAACAAAAAATCTACAATCTAATTTACCTACATGTTCGCGACCAAGAAACGGCGAAAGACCTCTGCCAAGATGTTTTTCTGAAAGCGTTTCAGGCACTCCCGCACTTCAAACAGGATTCCGCGTTTTACAGTTGGCTTTACCAAATTGCTGTCAATTGCAGTATTGATTTCCTGCGAAAACAGAGTCGGAGGCGGGTCCTGATATTTGAAGAATTGCCCTTTGACGCAGACAACACACTCCAGATGACATATACATACCCATCGCCTTCTGAAACGCTTGAGAATGAGGAACTTGGGCGCATCATCCGCAAGGCGGTTCGCGAACTTCCACCCGGACAGCGTCGTGTTTTTAAACTACGCTATAGAAAGGAACTTCCGATTAAAGAGATTGCCACCCGCTTGAACAAGTCAGAAGGTACTATTAAGTCGCACTTGCACCATGCACATCGGCGACTCCGTGGACTGCTACTCCCCTACTTACAAAATGAGCCACTGCAGTGGAATGGAGAAAATTAAACTAATTTTCCGTTGTAAAAGGAACAAAAGACTCATCGCGTTTTAGCGCGGTGAGTCCATCAATACCCAAATAAATTTTGCTAACTTGATTTCCACCTATATGCTATAATAATCAGAGACATTCAGTTGTCAGCGGGATGGTTATCAGTTGCGGTTAGGAATGCAGATCGCATTTGGGCGCGTACGCCGCAAAACCGCATCTACCAGGGTTAGTTACCCAAAAATGGAAAACTAAATAACCCTGTATAATAATCTACTAAACTTTGGACAATTTTAAAAAAATCCTCGTGTAGTAGATTGGATTGAAATGAAATATTTTAGGTATCTCTTCTAACCTAACATTTCTCTACACAGATGTCGCCCCGCTGGGGATGTTCTGTGCCGCACCATAACGGGCAATGTAAAAAACTGATCGTGAATCGTAGGTTGGGTAGAACGGACAGTCCCGAAACGCCAACAGATCCAAGAGAACTAACCTTCCGACCATACACCGATGATTGTGCGGATACGCAGTGAAACCCAACACTTTTGTTCTGAAGTTTCCGCAACTCTGATGGTATGAAGTTGGGTTTCACTATATTCTTGAGTATATATAGCCGATTGGGTTTGAGGTGTGTTTGGAACACCAACATCCGCCTTCTCAACGCCGTTCTACCCAACCTACAGCAGTAAAATAAAATAGCGAACGATTGATAAGAACAAGTCACACATCACACATTTGATTCTACGTGCTGTCACGAATTCTCAATTCACAACGCTCTGGTATAATAAAAGGAGGTTATGACGAATGAAAATCATAATGGCGAATTTAATGCTTGCGAGTTTAATTGTTCTGAGTCTAATGTTTGCCGGTGTCAGCAGTGCCGAATTGGATCCAAAAACCGTTGTCGGGATGTGGCTCTTTGATGAGGGTAAAGGGGATACGGCAGTGGATTCCTCTGAAAATGGCAATGACGGGGAACTTGTGAACGGTCCGAAATGGGTAAAGGATGGTCAGTTCGGATCCGCGCTGGAATTTGATGGAAATGAGAGTAAAGGACATGTCGTTGTCGGGGATTTGGGCTTGTCTGGAACGGTCACGTTAACTTTGTGGGCAAATCCGAGTGATGCCGCCGATGATGATCGGTTAATATCGAATCTCAGTGGGCCAACGAATCCGGCTTTCGCAATTCGGTTCCAAAGTGGCGCGGTTGACATTTGGGGCACGGCGTGGAAACCCGTCATCCCAAAATTTGATGACAATAAATGGGGACACTATGCGTTTGTATTAGATGGTGAGGGAAACGCGACAGGCTATTACAATGGCAAAGAAGGTGCCACAGTTGCCGATACCTATATTTTTACGGATATCGGTATTGGGGCAACTTTTTTGCATCAATGGGGGCAATATTTTTCCGGTCAGTTCGACGGGATTGCATTTTTCGATGTCGCGCTGACTGAAGATGATATTAAAATCCTCATGACAAGAGGACTCAAATCCGCGTTGGCGGTTTACCCGGCAGGTAAATTAGCGACTACATGGGCAAATATAAAAGTTAACCCATAAGGATCAGGCTAAGTGCAAAGCAACCTTCATCAGCGTTTCCCGTTGCAGATAGAATCTGGTGTACTCAGGACACTCTTCGTCGTCGTGGCAATAGTGATAGGTCTCTCGGTTTCCTATGCGGAAGACCGTGTTGCGGGGCATTGGGAGGGACAGATTGACATCCCCGGTCAACCCATTGCCGTGAAGATAGATCTCGCAATCGATGACGGTGACTGGAGTGGGACTATTGACATTCCGACCCAAGGCGCGAAAGGATTACCGCTGTCTGATATCCTCGTCGCGGAAGAAGATGGTGTTGTCCGCATCAAGTTCTCAATTCGCGGTGTGCCGGGAAACCCGACCTTCGATGGAAAACTACAAGATAGTGCCATCAGTGGCACATTCAGCCAAGGTGTTGCCACCTTCGGTTTCCGACTCTCTCGTGAGATTGTGAGTGGTCCCAAAAGACCGCAAGAACCGAAACCCTCATTCCCCTATAAAATCGAAGAGGTAGCATTTCAGAACGGTGTTGTCAACCTTGCTGGCACTCTGACGTTACCACTTGGTGAGGGTCCGTTTCCTGCGGTGCTGCTCATTTCCGGCAGCGGTTTGCAAGACCGAGACGAGACTGTGTTTGAGCACAAGCCGTTTTGGGTGCTTGCCGATCACTTGAGTCGTGCCGGTATCGCTGTACTCCGCGTCGATGATCCGGGTATCGGTAAGTCAACGCCGCATCCGAAACCGCCAACAACAGCGGATTTCGCAACTGACGTAGAGGCAGGCGTGGCGTTCCTCAAGCAGGATCATCGAATTCGTCGTGTCGGGTTGATCGGTCACAGCGAAGGTGGTCTCATCGCAGCCATCGTCGCGAGTCACAGCAATGATGTCGATTTCGTGGTGCTGATGGCGGGTCCTGGTGTGCCCGGTGCCGAGTTACTACGGAAACAGAACGAACGCATTTTTGATGCAGCGGGCATCGCGGGCGAGCGTAAACAGAATTTACTGACACTCCTTGATGGGTTGTTTACTATCTTGACTTCAGAAGATATGGCGGAAGACGAGCAGCGACAAGGGGTCGATGAAATTGTACGCAAGCAACTTGAAATTAACGGTGTTCCTCCGACACAACAGGACGAGGCGCAGGTACGGGCACTCGTAGAACAGTCACTTACGCCTTGGATGCGCTACTTCTTGACTTTCGATCCGCGGCCTGCCCTTGAGAAAATTCGCGTTCCCGTCCTCGCGCTCAACGGTGAAATGGACGTACAAGTTGATGCCGAGCAAAACCTTACCGCCATCGCTGCGGCACTCAACAAAGGCGGTAATCGCAACGTCACCGTGCATCGCTTGCCGGAACACAATCACCTGTTTCAGCGCGCCAAAACAGGCTTGGTTAACGAGTATGCCGTCATTGAGGAGACTATATCACCGGAGGTGCTGGATTTAATTCGAAAATGGGTGGTGTCAGTGACACAATGAAATCTTATTGTAGACTTCACATTTTTTGGAGAAATTTGACGCGGTTTGCAACTAAAGATAAAAAACAACTTCTGTCTCGGTCCCCAAACCCGGTAGGCGCGGTTTGGAACCGCGCCGATTGACGTGTATCGTTAATTGAGCGCCTTTGGAAAACAACGTGCCCGCATCGCGCGATATCTGCGGCACGCACATACTAAAGACATACCAATCTGTTAGAACAGAAAGAAAAAACAAACCTGCTCTGCCCCACAAGGTTATAGATGATGTATCGTTATAAAAAATTAACACTGCTGCTTCTGGATGGTATCATCTTATCCATGATCACAAGCTGCTTCACGAATATCCCTGTGCAATCTAAGCAACCTAAAAGGGAATTTGTCTCAAACCGTGTCAGTACTGAAGGTATCTCGGATCGTACGGAGACATTCACATCAAATTTACCGATCGTTGTTATTGACACTTTTGGAAAATGGATTCGCGACGAACCTAAGATTCCTGCATCAATGAAGATTATTCACGATAAATCCGGCGGTAGAAACACCCTGAATAGTCAGCATATCGATTTTGACGGGAAGATCGGTATAGAGATCCGCGGACAGACCTCACAAGGGTTTCGGAAAAAGCAGTACGGTATTGAAACTCAGGACGATCAAGGTAATGACAAAGATGTATCTTTATTACAATTGCCATCAGAATCGGATTGGGTCTTAAACGGACCGTATTCGGATAAAACGCTTATGCGGAATTATTTGGCGTACGAGTTCAGTAATCGCATCGGCAGATACGCAAGTAGAACAAAATTTGTTGAAATGTTTCTCAATGACAGAGGGGACGCAACAATCGATAACAGACATTACGTCGGTGTTTATCTACTGATAGAAAAGATTAAACGTGGGAAAAACCGCGTCGATATTCGATCGCTGCAACCGAAACCGACACAGGCGGAACCCGACAAAATCACCGGGGGTTATATCCTAAAAATCGATAAATCAGACTGGAAAGAAACTTACTTCTTCACTCGTTACGGCACACGGCTGTTTCATGTATATCCGAAAGGACACGAGATGTCCGCTGCCCAAAAAGCGTGGATCCAGAACTATATGAGCGAATTTGAAGCCACGTTAGCGGGAAAGGATTTTAAGGACCCAGAACATGGATATACCAAGTACATTGATATAGATGCTTTTATCGATCATTTCATCATCAATGAGCTTTTCAGAAATATAGATGGATTTCGGAACAGCACATACATGTACAAAGACAGAGCCGGCAAACTGACAATGGGCCCCGTCTGGGATTTCAACTTATCAACAGGCAATTCAGTTTTCAATGAGGGTTGGAAAACGGATGGATGGCTTATTTATACAAACCCTGTCCCTTTTTGGTGGGATCGACTCCTAACAGACGAAAACTTCAGACGAAAACTTGCCAAGAGATGGCAGGCACTCCGGAAAGATGAACTTACCATTTCAGAACTCCTCGATGAAATTGATCGGACCGCTGAATATCTGTCCGAAGCACAAAAACGAAATTTCCAGAGATGGCCCGTGCTGGGTCGCCGTGTTTTCGGTAATCCCAATTCTGGTCTGCCCACATACCAACAAGAGGTCCAACAAATGAAAAATTGGATACAGGCTCGGCTGAAGTGGATAGATAAGCATATTGAATCGCCACGTTCTTCAACTTACAGCATTCGGAGACTAAAAAATTTCTGATAAATAAAAACGCCTAACCGACACCTGACAACCAATAACTGATAACCATTTACAATTTTCTAAGATTATGCACCTTTTTCGCCTACAAATTGCGTCATTAACAATTGAAACCTTCAGTCCACCTACACGCTATCAGTGAGTAAATTTTGCACCATTTCGTGCAATTAGGCATAAATTTTGCACCATTTTGTGCAGTTATTTCTGAACATTTCATAAAGAATCTGTCGGTACGGGAGCGTTCAGATTGGCACCGAATTTGCTACTGTGGTATTGGGAATTTAGAGGTTAGAAATAAAAAATAACCTGCTTGCTGACTAAATTTGTGGCTGTTCTGAGGTAGACATCTGTTAGTAGGTGCGTTTTGATGAAGTCTAAGCAAATAGTTCCGTAATTCTATAAATGACAATTTTCACTCAAGGCGTGTCTCTAATCCTGAAAATCCTGGTTCTGACAATTAACACAACACATTACTGAATTAGTATTTTAATCTTCATGTAAACACACCCTCAAGGGTATACCGTTAATTGTCCAATCTACTATAGATCACTATTTACCTCGGTTTTCTTTAACGGTAAACCAGCACCAGAAAAAGCACTTTTTTACTATCTTTTTTAAGGATAGATGTTTCCATAAATGTGAGTGTTACATTGCAGCGGCAGATCTGACGCTCTTGTTGCTACAGCATGGTCAGGATGAACCGAAACCCTGCCCGTTACTGAGGAGTGGCAGGAACACTGAACAAATATCAGTCGCGATTATATCGTCTGACCACATAATTTCGCGCCAATAACACGAAAGGAATTCTAATGAGAACGACACAAAATACTGATACAATGCATGCCGACGATGTTGCTGCAATCGACGAACTGCGTAACGTCTACGACCAATTAAAACAAACACTTGCTAAGATCATTGTCGGTCAGGAGCAGGTTATCGAATACTTAGCGATCTGTCTGTTTTCTCAAGGACACGCACTCTTGATGGGCGTTCCCGGCTTGGCGAAGACGCTGTTAGTGAGCAGGTTCGCTGAGACGATGGCGTTGCAGTTCAGTCGGATCCAGTTCACACCCGACCTGATGCCGATGGACATCACCGGAACCGACATCCTTCAAGAGGCCCCAGGTGGTAGACGGGAGTTCGAGTTCGTAAAAGGACCGCTGTTCGCCAACCTTATTCTCGCCGACGAGATTAACCGGGCACCCTCAAAAACGCAGGCCGCTATGCTTGAGGCGATGCAGGAATACAAAATCACGGTCATCGGCAGAACATACCAACTGGCACCGCCGTTCTTTGTGTTGGCGACTCAGAACCCCATAGAACAGGAAGGGACGTATCCGTTGCCGGAGGCGCAACTGGATCGTTTCATGTTCAGGATTGAAGTAGACTATCCGGCACGCGCTGAGGAGATAGAGATTGCCCGTACCACGACCGGTGTGGCACTTCCAACACTTGAACACGTCCTGACAGGTGAACGGGTGCTTGCCTTTCAAAACCTCGTGCGACGTGTGCCGGTAGCAGAGCATATCTACGAATTCGCTGTTGATTTAGTACGTAGCACTCGCCCAAAAAGCGACGCATCCCCTGATTGGCTAAAACCGCTTGTTGCTTGGGGTGCTGGTCCACGAGCAGTTCAATACTTGATCTTAGGGGCGAAGGCACGCGCAGCACTTAGTGGTAGCTACATGGCGCGACTTGAAGATGTCCTCGCAGTGGCGGATTCGGTGCTGGCACATCGCGTCATTACATCGTTCGCGGCAGAATCCGAGAACATCACCAGCCAAGACATCGTCAACCGTCTCGTTGAAGAGTTGTCGGAACAGGGGTAAACTATGGCATTGCGACTCAAACGGGATTACCTCAACCAGAAGGTCCTGGAACGTCTCTCCACGCTTCAATTGCACGCCCGACTCCCCATGGTAGGAAGTGTATCCGGTAAACATCGGAGCCCTATTCGCGGTTCGAGTCTTGAGTTTGCCGAGTACCGTAAGTACGTCCCAGGCGATGACACACGCCGACTCGATTGGCGTGCATACGCGCGGAATGATCGTTACTACATCAAGGAGTTTGAAGCCGATACGAACCTACGGATGTGCTTAGTCGTTGATACCAGCGGTTCAATGGATTTCGCATACAACGGTTCCGCAGGAACCGACGGGGAACCCGGTTTGAGTAAACTCGACTACGCACGTCGGGTGGCAGGCACCTTAGCCTATATAGCCGCCGTACAAGGTGATGCCGTTGGACTCTACTGTGCCGGCAAAGCGTTTTACAAAGAAATCCCACCAAAGCGGAGTGCTACTCACCTTAGCGTTGTCCTTGATGAATTAGGGACAATAGAGGCATCAGGCGAGACCGGGCTGGCTGACGTTCTCCACGAAACCGCCGAACGTATCCCACAGAGAGCACTAATCATCGTCATTTCAGATCTATTCATGGAACCCGGAATAGTGCGGAATTGTTTCGAGCATCTGCGGTTCCGTAAACACGATGTCGCCGTGTTTCATCTCATGGAGCAGAACGAACTCGACTTTGAGTTTGATCGTCCGATGCGATTTGTTGACATGGAGGGCGGAGAACCCATACTCGCAGATCCAACTGTCATCGGTACGCAGTACCGGCGCGCTATGGAAATATATCTCGAAAACATGGACAAGGTGGTGCGGGACACCGAGGTTGACTATCATCGTATCTGCATCCACGAAGATCACGGGGACATATTGGCACGATTTTTATTAGGACGAACACCCAAAAGACACAAGTGAGGAATAGTTGTCAGTTGTCAGTACGGAAATCAGCTACGCAGATTTTCTTTCGGTTGTCGGTTAAGAAGTCGTTTGGTTAAGTCAACAACCTCTTTAACCGATAACCGATAACTGATAACCGATAACCACTCTTTCGATAACTGAAAACTATTTAAGAGGATCCAAGCCATGAGTTTCCTACAACCCTTAGCATTAATCGCGCTCCCCTTGATAGCACTGCCGATCCTCATCCATCTAATCAATCAGCAACGGCACCGGACGATCCCTTGGGCAGCAATGATGTTCCTGATGCATGCAAAGCGTATGAGTAGAGGCATGGCACGCCTGCGGCACCTTCTTATTCTACTGATGCGCGTACTCGCTATCGGGACTTTGATTTTCGCCATCAGTCGTCCACTGTCCGGTGGATGGTTAGGAAGCGTCGGATTGAGTAAACCTGATGCGACCCTAATTCTTCTCGATCGCTCCGCCAGCATGGAAATGCAAGACCTGCAGGCAGGTGAATCAAAAAGATCCACGGCACTGAAAAGACTTTCACAATTGCTGGAGCAAGGGGATTACGGAACACACCTGCTTCTGATTGATAGTGCCAGTGGTCAGATGCAGGCAGTAGATTCGCCTAAGGCTCTATTGAACCTACCTATGACCGGCGCGAGTGCCACCAGCGCAAATATCCCAAGTATGCTTGAAATGGCGTTAGCGTATCTCAAAGCAAACGAGTCGGGACGCGCCGAAATATGGATCTGTTCGGACTTGAACGAGAACGATTGGGATGTTCACAGCGGTCGCTGGAACGCGATACGCGAGGCGTTTGCTCAGTTGGAAGGTGTGCATCATTTCTTGCTGGCGTACACCGATCCACCTTCAAGTAACTTGTCGGTGAGAGTGGAAAACGTCCAACGGTGGAAACGTGGTAATGATGCGGAACTCATTCTTGATGTAATGGTTCGTACGGACGGTAGCAGCGGCGGCACGCGGCAAGTACCCATTGAGTTTGAAGTCAACAACGTACAGTCTGTGGTTGAAATGGAACTTGACACACTCGGTGCCTCTTTACAGGGACACCGTATCCCTATTGATACCAAACTCAGCTCAGGTTGGGGATCCGTGAGTTTACCCGGTGATGCCAACCCCTTGGACAATCAGTTTTTCTTTGTCTTTTCAGAACCGCCAATACGAAAGGCAGTTGTCGTCAGTGATGATAAAAGGATCGGCGAAGCATTCCGTCGGGCACTTGCTATTCCCATGGATGCCCGACTACAACACCACGCAGATGTGATTCCCGTAAACCGAGTAGGGGAGATCGACTGGGAAAGTACTGGATTGCTGATTTGGCAGGGCGCACTACCGAGCGAGTTGGTAGCGGAACAGATTGAGCATTTCGTCAACAGTGGACGTGTGGTCATATTCTTTCCACCGGCGCAGAACGCTGGTAAACAACTATTTGCCTCACACTGGGGCGACTGGCAGCCCTCTGACGGTAAGGAGGTTTCTAAAATCGCATGGTGGCGTGGCGATGCCGATCTACTGGCACATGCGGAGAGCGGGGATGCCTTGCCTTTGAACGGACTCCGCACCTATCGTTACCGAACCCTTGAGGGTACTGGAACACCGTTGGCAAGGTTTGACAACGATACCCCCCTATTAACTCGTGTGCCTACTGATCACGGGGCAATTTACTTCTGTAGTACGCTGCCCACAGCAGAATTCTCTTCTCTCGAGCGGGACGGCGTAGTGTTTTATGTCATGTTACAGCGGGCACTGGATGAAGGTTGTCTCGCATTGGCTGCCGTATCTCAACGCGATGCCGGACTTGGTGTGCTTGCAGACCGAGATCAGTGGGAGTCGGTGGCTCCTGCAGAGAACACCGTGTCTCTCTCACAGCGTGGGTTGCATGCGGGTGTCTATCGTGAAGGAGAGTATTGGGTAGCCGTGAACCGCAGCCAAGCTGAGGATAGTGCCAAGACATCGCCTGTTGAGACGGTGGATACGCTGTTTGATGGACTGTCGTACAGGAGAATTGATGTTGATGTCGGCGACACATCCGCCTTAGCGAGTGAACTCTGGCGTATCTTCCTCATCGCAATGGCGTTAGCACTCATTTTGGAGGCAGTCCTGAGTTTGCCGAGCAAGAAAACTGAAAGCAGCCCTTTAATGGATTTCGCAGTCGCAGATGGAAGTGTGGAATAGAAGAGTGGTTATCAGTACGGTTTGCTGCGCAAACCTTTCAGTTATCAGTTGTCAGTTAAAGAATGGGTTGTTAGACGACAGTCTCTTAACTGATAACTCTCACTGCGAGGCAAACTGACGACTGACAACCAATAACGGGAGACACAAGAATGCAAGAACAACAGGGAAGCCTCGAATTTCTCTCAAGCAGTTCCATCATGGTCTTAGGACTGTTTATCGTGGCTGTGGCCGGTGTATTGTGCTGGTTGGCATGGCACCGCAGCGGTTATCGCATGCAAACCGGGTGGCTTGAATTGCTGCGTTTTGTACTGGTCTGTTTAGTGGTCGCCACGCTGAATCAACCCGAATGGTTGAAGACGCAACCGCCGGATCGACGCTCAACGCTCGCGGTGCTCTGGGACCAATCCAAAAGTATGGAGACGCGGGATGTTTTTGACGATCAAGACCTCTCCGGCGAACGCAAGAGCCGCGCTGAAACGATTCAACCGCTGATGTCCGAGGAAGTCTGGAAATCGCCTGATACTACTGATCTTAATGTGGTGTTTGAGCCGTTCTCTTCACAGTTGGATCCAGCAGAAGAAGCAACAGATTTGAATGCTGGATTGTCACACGTTCTGGACAACCACGCAAATCTTCGCGGCGTGGTGCTTCTGTCAGACGGCGATTGGAATATCGGTAACTCCCCCGTGGAGGCAGCCACACGGTTTCGGATGAAAGGGATTCCCGTCTTCGCAGTAGGGGTCGGCAGTAAGGTCCCACTACCGGATATTGAGTTAGTCAGGATGGATGCTCCGACTTTTGGGGTGACAAATAAGCAGCTTCGCATTCCATTTGTTGTCCGTAGCACTTTGGGGCAGGACCGGGATGTGAGTGTTACACTCAGTGTCAATAAGAAAGCAACGGTTACCAAAGTTGTCCGCGTCCCTGCCATGAGCCAAGCGCAAGAGAATATTGTCTGGACACCGCCAGCGACAGAGAACTATACGTTAAACCTGCGTATCGCACCGGACGCTGAGGAATTGATCCCCGAAAATAATGAAATCTCCGCGCCGATATCAATACGCGAAGAACAATTGAGAGTCCTTGTCATCGAATCGTATCCGCGGTGGGAGTACCGATACCTACGGAACGCTTTAGAACGGGACCCGGGTGTTGAAGTAACATGTCTCCTCTTTCATCCCGAGTTGCCAAAAGTCGGCGGTGGTCGCACTTATATTAAACGTTTTCCTGACGCGAGGGAACTAAGTCGTTATGACGTAGTGTTTCTTGGCGATGTCGGTGTGAAAGAAGACCAGTTAACAGTCGAACAAGTACGGGAATTACGGAAGTTAGTCAGTGCCCAAGCTTCAGGTCTCGTCTTTATGCCGGGACGCTCAGGATCCCACGATACGTTGATTTCCGGTCCGCTTGCCGACCTCTATCCTGTGGTTTTGGACCCAGCAACACCTCAAGGTGTCGGCTCGAATACGCAGGGATATTTCGCACTCACCGAGTCGGGACAACGAAGTTTGCTAACACGTCTCGGAGATACCGACCAAGACAACGGCGAAGTGTGGCGCAAGTTGCCGGGGTTTTTCTGGTACACCGGAGTCAAGCGAGCCAAGGCTGGTACTGAGACGTTGGCAGTGCACGATCAAGCCGCGACTGCTTCCGGACGAGTGCCATTAATCGTGACCAAAACGTATGGCACCGGTAAAGTCCTATTTATGGGGACAGACAGTGCTTGGCGTTGGCGACACGGTGTTGAGGACAAGTACCACTATCGTTTCTGGAGTCAAGTCGCGCGGTGGATGGCATACCGACGACAGATGGCACAAAGCGAAGCAATACGCTTGTTTTACTCACCTGACCGACCAAACGTCGATGATGTGTTAACGCTGAACGCCAACGCTATCGACAACGTCGGGGGTCCCTTGGATAGGGGTTCAATTGTTGTACAAGCGATTTCGCCATCGGGCAAGACGCAGACAATTCGACTTCAACCCGGCACAGAAGATTTGGCGGGTTTGTTCGTGGGTTCGTTTGTGCCAAAAGAGCCCGGTAACTACCGCCTCGTTGCAAGTAGTAGCGAAACTGGTGCCTCTGTTCAGACGGATATGTCAGTGCAAGGCTTAAATCGGGAACAGCAAGGGCGGCTGGCTCGCTTTGATGTATTAGACGAAATCGCCAAGATTACCGAGGGCAAGTTGGTACCGGTTTCCGAAGTGCCAAGTCTATTGGAGTATCTCGCAGCCTTACCGGAGCCAGCACCGACTGTCCATCGCACGCGGATCTGGGCGCACCCAATCTGGGCGGGCTTTTTAGTCTTTCTACTGGGCGTATTCTGGGTCGCAAGAAAAATGACAGGTGCAGTGTAACTTACGCATATAGTCTCGCAAGATTTTTTCGCTGTAGGAGCGACCTCGCGGTCGCGACACTCACTGATAACTAATTGCTATTTTGCTGACCGCTGATGACTGCTGGCTGACTGCTGGGCTGGAAACTGACAACCGATAACTGAAAACTGAATGCCTCTGCGCAAAAGCAAATAGACACGTTTGCTAAAACATGGTATGATATGCCATCAAGAAATGAATATGGAGACTAAGCCGATAACCAACGACCAATTCTGAACCAGAAGTAGGGAAGGGATTTATTCTAATGAGCAAGAACTATAAAGTGGCAATAGTCGGTTGCGGTGGAATTTCTCACATGCACACTGGATGGTATTTGAAGGAACCGAGAGCAACGCTAACTGCAATTGCCGACGTTGACGAAGAGCGTGTGAAAGCCTACGGCGACCAGTACAGTATCGAAAAACAGTATACCGATTACATTGAGATGCTCGAAACAGAAGATATTGATATCGTTTCAGTGTGTACGCGCCCGAAACACCATGCGCCGGTAGTGATTGAAGTCGCAAAATGCGGTGTGAAAGCGATTCTTTCTGAAAAACCGATGGCGGAAAATCTCGGACAGGCGCGGGAGATGCTTGAGACGTGTTCACAGCATGGTGTGAAATTAGCGATTGACCATCAAGTACGGTTTAGTACGCCCTATGTGGCTGCGAAACAGATGATTGCGGATGGTCAGATCGGTGAACTCTTCCGGATTCACGGTATTTGTGGCGGCGGCGATCTGAAAGACAATGCCACACATACCGTCGATCTGATGCGATTTATTTACGGTGACCGTCCGGTCTTATGGGTGATAGGTCAAATCGAACGGATCGGCACACCGACAAAATATGATCTGCACTCCGAGGATTTCGCGATCGGGTACTTCAAATTTGAAAACAATGTCCGAGGGATCATTGAATCAGGTAACGATACCGCCCCCGGTTATCACCATATCTACTGCTATGGGACAGAAGGTGAGATTGAGTTGGCTGCCCCCGGTGGACCCGGACTCCGCATCCGCAACCAGCAATCCGAGGGGACATGGGTAACACCGGAATTGCCTTCGGAAATTGACCCCGTACAAGACCTGATTGCAGCCATTGAAGAGGATCGGGAACACTGCTCAAGCGGTTATCAGGGATATGCTTCCTTAGAGCTCCTTATGGCAATTTATGAATCGTCTCGGAAACGACAGCGGATCCATCTGCCCCTTGAAGAGATGGAGTCACCATTGACATTAATGGTTGATGATGGGTGGGTATAGTATTTATTAGGCCTGAATGGCTATCAGCGTATTGGCTGTCGGCTTTTAGCAGTTAGCAAAGAAGTGTCTGACTTAATCAGATGCCTCTTTCTGATAGCCGATGGCTGATGGCTGATGGCTGATGGCTAATTATGAGGAAAATTCCGATGAACCAAACACAAGAAAAATCACGTAATAGGGTCGATCAACAGACAGAAGTCAACTTACCCCCACGTATGAAGGCGGCACTTGAACAGTACCAAAAACGGGTATGGATCATCAAGCTTGCCGAAGGGATGCTGGCGGCGGTCTTCGGTATCATGATTTCGTATCTTGTCGTGTTTGGCTTAGACCGCATGTTTGATACGCCTACGTTTTTGCGGGTACTGATCCTACTCACTGGTATGGTGGGGATGGTGTTCTTTTTGCCGCTGAAATACTATAATTGGGTGTGGAGGCATCGGAGTTTAGAAGGCATCGCTCGACTGTTGCATCACAAATTTCCACGTTTTGGCGATCACGTACTCGGCATCGTGGAACTTGCATCCAATAGGTCGGATAGATCGGCAAGTCCCGCCTTAATTGAGGCAGCGATGCGGCAGGTTGATGACGAGGTAGCAAGGCATAATCTGGCAGATGCCGTCCCGAATCCTCAACACCGTCGCTGGGCGTGGGTGGCAGGTGTCCCCATAATATTGGTTGTCATCGGGATCGTTATGATTCCCGCAACGAGTCGAAATACCCTCGCTCGATGGCTGACCCCGTGGCGAAACGTGGAACGGTATACCTTCGCGCAGTTGGAAGGTAACACAGATCTTCGCGTAGTCGCCTACGCGGAACCCTTCGATGTTGAAGCCCGCCTTAAAGATGATTCACCATGGAAACCTGAGTCGGGCGAAGCACGATACGCTGATCAGACACCGGTGGTTGTCGAACGGGACGGGGCAACCTACAAATTTCAGTTACCACCGCAAACTGAGGACGGGAGCATCGCACTCCGAGTCGGAGACGCACGGCGTTCCATCCCAGTTGAACCGAAGTTGCGTCCAGCACTAAAAGACCTCACTGCCAAAGTCCAATTGCCAGACTATCTGCAACACCAAGAACCACGAATAGATGATGTGCGCAGTGGAATCGTGAACTTAGTCAAGGGGAGTACCGCTACCTTAGAAGCCACCACTACACGTGAATTGTCGGAAGCAACTTTGAACAATCGTCCACAAAAAGTGGATGGTGCACGTGTGATGACTGAACCGATATCGGTAGAGACGACGACTGAAATGCATCTGACATGGCGGGATCGCTTCGGGCTCTCCGCTCGTGAACCGCAAGTGCTACGGTTCGAGGCACTCAATGATGAAGCACCAACGGTCGCTTTAAATAAATTAAAGAACAATCAGGTCGTCATTTCTAATGAAGTGCTTGCTTTTGAGATTCAGGCATCGGACGATTTTGGTGTGAAACGGATTGGCTTAGAATGGCAGGGTATCGCCAACCCGATTCATAATCCTGAACCGACCACTGGCGAAAAGACAGTATCAGCAGGAACACCGACAGCAGATACTTTGACCGTGACTGCCACATTTTCGCCGAAACGTGAGAGTGTGAAACCGCAGAGTCTCCGACTGCGCGCCTATGCAGAGGACTATCTACCAGACCGTGATCGCGTCTATTCGTCGCACCTCGTACTCCACGTACTCACGCCAGCAGAACACTTCAAATGGTTAGTCGGACAGATGCAGCTTTGGGCGGGTGCTGCGAAGGATGTCCATGACAAAGAGTTACAGTTACACCAAACCAACCGTGAATTACGCGACCTACCGCCCGAGGCACTTGACGATCCGGCACAGCGCAAGAGAATCCAAGAACAAGCTGCCGCAGAACGTGCGAACGCAGCAAGATTGGACAGTTTGATCGAAACTGGCGTAGAGTTGATTCAAGAAGCAGCAAAGAATGAGGAATTTGATGCAAACCAACTTGAATCGTGGGCAGATATAATTAAACAGTTGGAGGAAATCGCTGGACAGAGAATGCCTTCTGTTGCGGATCTACTCTCTCGTGCCGCTGAGGCGCAGGGGACCGCTGCACAACCCACTCCGGCAGCTGAACCTAACAATGCTGGCGCGCAGGGAAACCAATCAACACAGGGACCACCGGCATCTACCGGAGGCGAACCTAACGATTTGGAAAAGGTGGAGAAGTATGGACCTGAAAGTATTCTGCCTCCTGAAGGTTTGGATGAAACGCCGGAAGATCCGAACAATCCCGGCGCGGGGGTCAGTGTGGATCGGAGCAAACAGCCAGACGGTAAACCCGGTTTCGCCCCTGCCAATCCAACGCCTACCGTCGCTGATGTTGAGTCAGGGTTCAACAAGAGTGAAGAAGCAGCGGAGGGACAGGCACCACAAATCGTTGGAGGACTCGGCATTCCTACAACTATCCTCAGGGGGAGCGGAAGGGACACTGAAAAGCAAGAAGACGAAGAGACACCGGCCCCTCAGGCATCAGATTTCGTCCTTGAAGCAGTCAAAGAGCAGCAGGAATTGCTGGATGCTTTTGCCAAATTAGCAGACGAGATGAGCAGGTTGCTCGTTAGTTTTGAAAACAGCACCTTCGTGAAACGATTGAAAGCCGCCTCGCGAAAACAGATCGACGTCGCGGTGGACCTGAACAATCTGGATAGTTTCGGTCTCGAACGCAGTGCAGCCAAAAATCAGCCCGATCGGGAGCGTTTGGCGGAACGAGAGACCAACGAGTCTGAAGCCGTGTCCACTATTATACAAGACATGGTGGCTTATTCCGATCGCCGCCCCTCGCCGAACTATTTACGTGTACTTTCGGAGATGCAGGACGCACTTGTATCAAACCAGATACAAGACATAGCAAAAACTATTAACAAGAATTTCGTCGGCCAATCTACCATTGAGGCGGAATTTTGGGCGGATACCCTGGATCGGTGGGCAGAACAGTTGGTTGATCCCTTGCCTGAGGGACCACCCCCCGGAGAAGCCGAATTGATTGAATTGCCGAACCTACCGCCGGAAATTGTCTTGGAAGTGTTGCGTATCATTGATCGCGAGATCCAATTGCGGGAGGAGACGCGCGAACTTGAGCAAGCGAAGGAAGCAATTACCCCGGACGAATACAGAGAGCGCAGTATCGCTTTATACGATACGCAGATTACCCTCACCGAGGATACCCATGAAGTCGCAGCACAAATCAGTCTCTTACCTAACGCACAGGAACGTCTCATCCAACAGCAACTCGCCAAGGTGACGCAAGCTGCAGTGGTTATGGATGAGGTAGAAGACATCCTCGCGGAACCGGATACGGGGCCCAAGGCGATTGCCGCTATAACGGAAGTGATCGAAATCCTGCTGCAAACCGCAAGGCTCCCAAATACGCCTATGATAATGACTGCGCCCCCAGCAACGGCTTCTGCCTTGATGCTCATGGGGATTGGGGATGACACCGGCAAAGCCTTCATAGAAAATCGTTCACCCAGACAAGCGACAGGTAAAGCAGGACGCGTGTTGCCAGAGGAATTTCGTCAGGGATTGGATGCTTATTTCAACGTTTTAGAAGGAAAGCAATAGACACACAGTCTGCGTCCTAAAACTAAGGAGAAACCGATGGAAACCGATGCCCGAAAAGAGGCTATCCCGTTCGAGCTATTCGCCAATTTCAAGAGGATAGAAACAGGCAATCCGATCATTTCCGTGCCGCCTCCTCTCTGGGCAGCAGCAACGCATGCGATCATCGTTGATGGGACGGTACACTACATCTGGTGTAAACGGGATATTGGCGTTCTCTGGTTGATAATGCACGCTACGGCTCCTATCTCTAACCTTACCGACATCACGCAGGACGCGCGGAACCCTATTGTTGAACCTTCTACGGACGGTTTCGATAACGCAGCCGTTGAGTATCCTTTTCCGTTCCTAAATCCTGCTGATGGCAAATTTTACATGTACTATCGGGGCAAAGGGGAAACGACTCCTGAACAGACAGGTTTGCTTGTGAGCGATGGAGACTTGGGCAAGTGGCGACGCGTTCAGCATACGCCTGTCATTCCGGCAGATACCGAACACGAACGACACGGCTCAACGCACCCTTCGGTTGCTGTAGAAGGCGACACGATTCACATCGTTTATACTGGGAAGGCGACACGGTCGTTCGGAGAGGGACTAACGATGTGTCACGCGACCGCGCCGACGGACAACCCTGCGTTGGTTACTAAAAATCCTGCCAATCCGGTTTTTACAGGTAGCGGGGAAGCATGGGACAGTCAATCCGTGCGTGAAACCGAATTGTTCAAAGGACCGCAGTACTTCCATATTCTCTACGGTGGATTTGATGGCGAAGTCTGGCGAATCGGGCATGTGCGGACTCGCAATTTCCATACGTTTGAACCGAACCCTTACAACCCTGTATTTACGCCATCGGACGATCCTGATGCGTTTGATTGCGACGGTGTGTTAACAGGGCAGATCCTTGAAATCGGCGACACATACTCCATGCTCTATGCGGGTAAGAAAGGTCAGGAATGGCAGACCGGCCTCGCTACAATCCAAGAGGACTAGAAGTGCATCTCTTTTGTTGGCGAGGTTTCTAACCGCGCTATTCTGCATCGCGCGAGTGAGAAGAATGATTACGAGGAGGATTGAACAGATGACTCGTTTAATTTTCGTGTTAATAGCCGTTGCTTGTGTCGGTATGTTTGCTGGTACCATCTTTGCGCAGGATGACCCTGCGGATGGTGGTACTATCCGCGGTACGATTACAGATTTAACGCAAGGACAGAAGCCAATAGAAGGCGTTGAAGTCAAAATTGTCGCCCAAGACGGCACAGAATACACAACGAAAACGGATGCCAACGGCGATTATAAAAAATCGGGCATCCCCGCAGGAAGTTATCTAATGAGTATCCACAAGGATGGCTACAACGAGCGGACCGGAAAAAGTGTTATAATCGTTAAAGGTGGCGATCACTATGTCCCACTCAAAATGACTAAAAAAGGCAATTTCGGAACACGCTCTGAAGTACCAGCAAGAAGAGCGGATCCCACCCTTGATAGAAAAATTGAATCCTTACTTCAGCGCGTCGCTGAAAACATCGGTAAGCGTTACAATCTGGATGCACCAGTTGTCAAAGTGCTTCGCCAATCAATTTTCAAATCAATTGAAACAGCACTAAGGCAGGACGAGAATTTGCGTGTCTTCGCAAAGGCATCAACAGATGGCAATGTGGCACTACTTGAACTATTATTGTTGCATCCCTCCACGAAACCAGCATTCGCAAAACACTTGACCGATACGCAACTACAGGACTACCTGAAGTTCAACCGAGCGAGGCAACAGCGAAATCTGCAAGCAACCGCTCGTCAAATAGTAGTGCTACTTGACCAAGAACTCAGCTTAACCACAGATCAACGTCAAAAAGTTGAACAATTGCTGCTTGATACAACAGAGAATGAATCTTTTCCCACTGCAATGAGTATGATGATTGATTCACTGAATGTAGTCCATCTGGTGCACTATAAGTTAAAAATCTCTCTGGATGAGATATTGAGTCAAACCCAGTCCAAGATTTGGCATGGACTGGTTAAGGCGAATACCGAGGAACCACGCGCAATTTTCGTGCCTCTACCCGAAGCTGAAGTGAAGGATGTGGTTGATGCTGCCAAGCCCGATAATAAAGATAATACACCGACATCTCAAGAACGGATAAAGCAGATGCAGGAGATCGCGGAAGCCAAGTTGATGGCACACGCCGAACTGTTAGGACCCCTCAACGAAGATGCATCTCGGCGTTTACAGTTAGCCACCAAAGGTATCATTCAACAATACCTTGAAACTCAAGGCAAAGATCCGGGTGCAAGGTACCGTGAAACCAACGCGAAACTCATGAAGGCAGTCGAAGCTGGCGAAATAACTCGCGAAGAAGCTGCGGAGAAACTCGAAGCCTTGAGAGGAGGTTCTCACATTACAAATCACCCGCTCTACCAACAAGCCATCAAGGATGTACTCTCTGAAGATGCGTTTATGCAATATAGCGCGCACCAGACCGAAAGAGAAGATTTACATCAACAGGTGCTACGCGATAGGATAGTAGCGAACTTAGATACGCATCTCCTGTTCAGCGAAATACAGCGGAAGCACTTAGAAACTGTAGCTGCACAATTGACGATCCCTTTATCAAGCAAGGATGCTGTAATGGAAATGTTTATTCAACTTCCGCAACACGTAGACGCCGAGATGCTGAGTCCTTGGCAGCAGCGCGAATTTAGACATATATTCGGTGAGTTCGTGATGAAAAAATAATCGTAAGGAGAATCAAGCAGATGAATAAAAAACACAGATTCATTATCGGGTTTTCCAGTTTTTTGATGTTGCTCGGCATATTGGAAACCTATGCACAAGATCCTACTATCCGCTACGGTACGGGTGTGCCGCCAGCGGTTAGAAGCATCAACGACCGGAGTTTGCGGTATCTCGCTAATACGCAACTGGAAGACGGCAGCTGGTCAGGCGGACAGAACGGTGCAGGAATCACAGGGATTTGTGTCATGGCATTTATGGCAAGTGGCGAGGACCCGGATTTCGGTCCTTATGCCACACATATCCGTAAGGCTTTGCGCAATATGATCATTAACCAGAATCCCCAAACCGGGTATATGACGGGGTATGGGCATGGGTCAATGTACCACCACGGTTTTGCGATGTTAGCACTGTCCGAAGCGTATGGCGCGGTAAATGAAGAACTCCTCTGGGAAGGGAGTGAGACACCCGCCAACCGACGACGCACCATCGGCAAGGCTCTGGAACTCGCAGTACGGTGTGCGTTGACTGCACAAGAGAAAAACCCATGGGGTGCTTGGCGGTACTCGCCGGGATCCCAAGATGCCGACACAACCGTATCTGGAACCGTACTGATGGGCATACTCGGTGCGCGAAATGCTGGCATTGAGGTCCCTAATGAAGCCATTGATAAGGCTTTAACTTTTTTTCAAACCTGCACGATGCGAGGGGGGGGTGTCTCTTACCAGCCAATGAGCAGCCACGGCGACGGAGCCACTCGAACAGCGATCGGAACACTCGTTTACGCAATCGGAAAAAGGAAGGACACCCCAGAATACAAATCCGCTTCCGAGTTCATCAAGCGCAGAATGGATCAAAATGTACGCAGCGGGTACGCTTTTTACAATCTGTACTACATGGCACAGGCACTATTCCAAAGCGACTTCAAGGCATGGCAAGCTTGGAATCGACGGATCATTGAGCAGCTCCAGGGGATGCAGCAAGAAGACGGCAGCTTCACGAGTAACTACGGCAGTGCCTACGCGACCGGAATGGCTGTTCTCACTTTGGCATTGAATTACCGCCTATTGCCCATTTACGAGAGGTGATGGTTGAAAGAAATAGTCAGCCATCAGTAAGAAGTGGTCAGCAGTCAGAAAAAAGGTGTTTGATGAACACAAAATCGCTTGCTGAAAGCCGACGGAAACCGACTGCTGACCGCCACTAAAAAGGAGAAAAAGCAATGCAGTGGAATCGAAAAAAGATACTTGTCGCATTCGCAGCACTGGCACTATTGTGGCTTCCTTTGACACAGGCTGAAGAAACGGAAACACTGTTGCATTGGAAAAATGGTGATACCCTTCCCGGTCAACTATTGGAAAGCAAATCGGAGGAAATTCACTGGGCATCACCACACTTCTCGGATAATCTGGTTATTGATACGAGTGTATTGGACTCAATCGTTTTCCCCAAACAATCGGCACCAGCAACGGAGGCTTTTCGCATCGGCACGGTATCCGGCGATATCTGGATGGCTGACCTCATCGATTCAGATTTGACCATCAACTCGTCTACAGATACTTTTGATAAGGAAACCCGAGTTGATAATCAAAACACTTTCCTCTTTTCGAGCAAGCGGCACGGTCAGTTTCGAGTGAATCGGGAGCTGATTTATACACTTGAACGTCGAGAGCATCCCAACCTCATCTTTGACGGTTCCCAACTGGCAGCTTGGAACCTACCCGAGCAAGATAACGACAATAGAGCACTGCTGCTCTCTCAGGATACTCAATCGAGTTGGGGTGCGGATCGCGGTGGTCGTCCACAGACGAATACTGCCAAAGCGAACATCTTTTACGCGCTCGACTGGCCCAAGCGTTTTGAGATTGATCTGGAGTTGACATCCTCCGCGCGACCTCCGAGTTTTGTTTTCGCGCTCGGTAAAAACTTGTACGAGACAGTGCGGTTGGAAACCTGGGTCAACGAACTTGTCGTCGTTCAAGGCACACTATTTGAACCTGTGTTGACGATTGAACCCGATCGCCGGAGCTTCCGTTTGCGGATCGCCTATTATGAAAATACGGATGGTGAAAACAGTGGTGTCCTGATGGTGCTTGACTTGAATGGCAACTTACTGTTGAAATTGGATGGTGTCAAACCGACTGTCGAGGCAGCTGGCATCTACATTTATAACCGAGGGCAGGATCTAACATTACGGCGATTAAGGGTCTACCGGCAACCTATCGAGATTACAAACCCACAAATTGATGCTTCCAAAACCCGTGTCTACATGATGAATGGAGAGATCGTTCCGGGTAAGCTATTTGTTGAGAAAAACCGAAGCTACGTTCTTGATACAGATGGGACGCGACGGGATATTGATTTGCAGCAGGTTGATCGCATCGTTCAACCCGGTATTACGTTGAAGACAACTACTCAACCTATGGCGTTGACATATATCGACGGAACTGTTCTGCGTGGGCAGGCTACGCAATTGAATTCCGATAGCGTGCGACTACAAACTGCGTTCGTGGACGAGCCAATAACATGCTCGCTTGCCGGTGCTTCACTGCTTCAGTTCGGGTCAACAGCCAAAACGCAAACCCCTGTTGAAGATTATGACAAGTTGTTTTATGAGTCGGGGAGCCTCCACGGCTACATTTTCTTTGACAGCAAAAATACTGCCAGTCTTCGATGGCAACCTGTGGGGGCATCACAGTCCGTACAGTTGGCGAACGTCCGAGGAACGCGTGTAGAAAGGGCTTTGCAACGTGTATCAAAACAGAAGCTTTTTGATATAGAGCAATTTCCGCACCTGTTGCATCTGAAGAACGGAGAAGTCATTCCATGTCAAGTTTTGTCCTATGATGAAACGACCATCGGTTTTCAATCGCCGTTTATCAGTGTACGGCACATAGATTCGGTGTATGTAAAGGGGATTGAGTTCTCCGGCAGAAAAACACAAGCGAGAACAGAAAATCGAAACCCTATTACCATCACAGGCGGGAAAGGTAAACATCGCGTTATACTGGAAGATGGCCGAATTTTGAATGCTGTAACGCGTAGAGATAAAGATGGTAAAGTCGAAATAATTATACTTTCGGACAAAAAAGAGGAGCAGCCGAAGTGGATTAAGGTTGAAGGGGACTTTGCTGTAAACGACGCTGCTGCCCTTAAACGTGGGGTTGAACTCATCTTTGATCCCCTTGAAACAAGAAGTGGGAAACTTGATCTGAAATTGGAACGGGCGTTAACCGTTCCGCGTTTCAACCGCGATGCTCCACCGAACCACATTCTTGTCGCGAGTAACGGTGATTTGAAGCGAGGGAAACTCTTAGGCATCAACGGACAGACGGTTCAGTTTGATTCAAAGCTGCGGAAGTTTTCGCTTCCGATAGACCGTGTGGCACGTGTAGTTGATGTCAGTGATGATAGCCATCAGCAGTCAGCAGTCGGCAGTCAGAAAGATGCCCTATTTCATGAAAACTCACGTTCTCTGACTGCTGATAATTTCGACCAATCAATGGCTCCGCAGTCTGAAGTCCGCGTTTCCTTGATTGATAATCCAATTCTGATTTTCGAGCCATTGGAAGTTAAAGACGGCAAGTTGTTGGGTCGTTCCTCAATCTATGGAGAGGTCTCCGTTTCGGTTGACAGTATCCAATATCTCCACTTTGGAGAGAAGGCGAAATCGTTCAGATCTGTTTTTGAAGAGTGGGTTGTCCGTTCGGCAAAAGAACCGGTTTACGAGGATACACATTAGGAGAGTTACAATGCCGTGGAGCTTAAAGAGAATACTCGTCGCAGTTATGGTGGTAATGGCGTTATGGTTTCCGACAGTACAGGCTGAAGAAACACAAACCTTGTTACGCTGGAAAAATGGCGATGTTCTTCCGGGTCAGTTACTGCCCAGCGGTTCAGGAACGATCCGCTGGGCATCATCATATTTTTTAGACGATCTGGTGCTTGATGTCAAGGTATTGGATTCAGTCGCTTTCCCGAAAAAATCGGTGTCAACAACGGAGGCATTTCGTGTGAGTGCTCTATCGGGTGATGTCTGGATAGCAGACCTCATCGGTTCAGATGACAACACCTTCTTCTTTTTCAGCGAGCGGCACGGTCAGTTTCGCGTGAATCGTTCGGCGGTTTATATGCTTGAGCGTCAGGAACGCCCCCACTTCCTTTTCGACGGTTCCCAACTAAAGAATTGGAAATTCTCACCTGAGAGACAAGCGGTTGATCCAGCGTTTCCGTTCGGCTCTGGTCGGCGTTCCAGTTGGTATGCGGACCCGGAAGGTCACCCGAAGACATCGATTGTCAAGGCGAAGATCTTCCATGCGTTTAATTGGCCTGAGCGTTTTGAGATTGAATTAGAATTAGCATCCGTTGCTCATCCACCGAATTTTTCTTTCGCTCTTGGCAAAGACCTCTACCAAGCATTGCGGTTGGAAATTTGGAAGGACGAACTCGTAGCTGTTCAAGGTGTGCTGTTTAAATCCGTTTTGGCAATTCAGCCAGAACAACGGAACCTCCGTTTGCGACTTACTTATGACGAAGGGACCGGCGTGCTAAGGGTGTTTGACTCCACTGGCAATTTGTTACTGGAATTAAAGGGTGTCAAACCGACGGTCAAAGAATCAGGTCTCTACATTCAGAACCGAGGCAAAGATTTGACGGTGCGGAGCGTAAAGGTTTATCGTCAACTTAAGGAGTCAGCAGCGCAGCGAATCAACTTTTCTAAACCACGCGTCTACATGACGAATGGTGAGAGAATTCAGGGCAGATTGTTTGTTCAGGAAGATGGTGCCTATGTCCTTGACACAGATGGAACGCGACGGGACATTGATCTGCAAGAACTTAACCACATCGTTCAGCCCGGAATTCCATTGACAGCATTGGATCAATCTGTTACTTTAAAATATCCTGATGAAACTGTTTTGCACGGTAAACTTATGCAAGTGAACTCAGATAGTGTGATCCTCCAGACTGCATTCGCCGACGAACCAGTAACCTGTTCGCTCGCGGATGCTTCACTGCTCAGCTTTGCTGCAAAGCCTGACGTTAGCGAGGCGATTCAAAATACAGACAAATTGTTTTATGCATCAGGGAGCCTGCGCGGACGCGTTTTATTCGGTGGGGATCAAGCTGCATCGTCTATACAATGGGAGTCAGTAGGCGCGTTGAAGGCAGTGCGATTGGCAAACAACCGAGCATCTCATATAGAACGGAACAATAAATCTGTATCAAAGATAGAGGCTTTTGACACAGCACAGTTCCGTCACACGCTGCATCTGCAAAGTGGAGAAATCTTGCCGTGTCAAATTACATCGTACGATGGCAAGTCTGTCAGTTTCCAATCGCCTCTTATCAGTGCTCAGCACTTGGATTCAGTAAATATGAAAGCACTTGAGTTCTCAGACAGAACACACGCGCCGAGCATTGATAGAACGCAGCCTGTAACCAACTTTGATCCCTTAAGAGTTACGGATAGGGAAAATGGGGTTAGGGAGGTTAAAATTCGGCTGATTGAGCAGGGAAAAGACGGCGCGGAATTTATAATAAATGCCGACAACATGCAGAAATTGGACGCTGGGGATCTGGTATTCATAGTAAATGAAAAGAATCTCATCGGAAATCCAGACCAAGCATGGCTTGAAATCGTGCCCAGAGATGGAAAGGGTCTCATGGAGCATCCAGGTGATGGATGGATTGGACTCTTGGCCACACCACCCGACTCCGAAAAGGATAAATCGGATCTGAAATTGGAACGAGCGTTAACCGTCCCGCGTTTCAACAACGATAATCCGCCGAACCATATTCTCGTGGCGAACACCGATGATATGATGCGAGGTAAATTCTTGGGTTTCAGCGGACAAATGCTTCAATTTGATTCAAAATTGCGGAGATTTGCCATTCCAATAGATCGTGTGGCGCGGGTCATTGATGTCAGCGGTGACAACCGTCAGCCGTCAGCCGTCGGCAGTCAGGAAGAGACTTTCCCTCATGAAAAACCCGGTTCTCTGACATCTGATGATTTCCAGCAGTCTGAGGTTCGCGTCACGTTGACCGACGGTTCAATTCTGGTTTTCGAGCCGCTTGAAGTTCAAGATGGCAGACTGTTGGGACATTCCTCAATCTACGGAGAGGTGTCAGTTCCAGTTGACGGTATCCAATCTCTTCACTTTGGAAAGAAGGCAAGGTCATTCAAGACTGCCTTTGAAAAATGGCTCGTCCGTCCAGCGAAAGAACCGACGTACGGCGACAGTCCGTAAAGCCTTATCGCCCATCAGCCATCAGAAACAGAACCGTGATAGACAAGAGATTTCCTCCTCTGAATACCGATGGGCGACTCTTATTCCGCAGGCGGTTCAATAGTTTCCCATTCGGGCCAAATCTCAATAACAGACGCTGGCAAAATACCTAATTGTGTCCCACCACTCGCAAGTTCAACACGTAAATGGTTTTGACCTACCGCTCTTTGTAGCGGCAACAGCCAATAGGCATGATACAGTTCACCGTCAACATAACCGCCAACACAAATATCTTTGATACGTTGATAGATAATGTTCGCGTCCCCCTTCAATTCATGGAGGATCTCTCCATTTTGATGGATCCGAAGCGTAAGCGATTCAGAAATTGAATCCAGCCAATCCGCACGGAGAAAGAGAATCGGTTGACCGTCCTCGCTTGCTAAGTCGAAAGTCGCTTCAACGGCATTCTGTCCTTGTACTGTCAGAGATACTGTGTCTTTGACCAGAGGACGCTTGGTAAAAACCGGACGCGCCTCTCCTTGATATAGACGGGCGAACGGTGCCCCGTAGGCGTGCCATTCCAGAAACGTCGTCAAGTGTGTGTACATATCTCCTTTGACATGCACGGTTTCTGCCTTTTCAAGTTCCAGTAACATCTCGGAAAGCAGCGTAACACCCGCGTATTCGGCGCGTGCGACAGTGAGCAGTTTCGCCAC
Organism: Candidatus Poribacteria bacterium; assembly: GCA_047516705.1. Classification (GTDB taxonomy): domain Bacteria; phylum Poribacteria; class WGA-4E; order WGA-4E; family WGA-3G; genus WGA-3G. Next base: position 30,503 of record JAKZUG010000076.1, read on the forward strand.
CGACCATTCTGGATGTGTTTGATACGCGTCGAGAAAGTGCATCACTAACTGGTTCGTATAGCGCGCAGGAATCATTCCCCAAACGGTTTCAGTACTACCGAGATAGGCGCGACCACCGTTGTTCAAAAATGCCCGTAACAACATAGAACCGGGCGGTGTGGTAGCGCACCCGTCAACAATCGCAATTGGATGACGCGGCAACGTCGGCATACCTTTCGCTGTCACAAAGTCTTCACCGAATCGATTGCTCAGGGATTGAGGGTTTCCATGTCCGAAGTGGATAATCAGATCAGACTGCGGTAAGCGTTCCGCTCCACCCCTTCCGAGCACTGCGACTTCATGTCCTTGTTGTGCAAGTGCGTCGAGAAACCGTTGCGTTTCCAAATGGATGCGGGTATCCTCCGAGCACAGAATCGTCGCCTCTGGTCCACCGACTTCGGCAGCTTCGCTCAGTTGTCGCTTCATTGCCTCAGGGTTTCCAAGCACTCTCGTCATGACGACTTCTGGAAGCCCATCGCCATTCAAATCCGAATAGAACGAATCGGTATGGACGACCATATTATCTACATGGACTTCCCACATCGGAATAACGGATTCATCACCGACCAATATAAGCGTATCCAGTTGTCCATCGGTTTGCGATATTATTTCAGTTTTGATTTCCCTTGCCATTGTTGTCAGCGCGGGATTAGGATACGCTGGAACTGAAAGATGCTGTCCGGTCTTTTTCGAGTAAATCTGACCAATGTCGATCACTTCAGCGTTACGTCTACGCGCGAATGCCTCAACTGCCTGTTGGATACCCATCGCCTCTTGGGGATAGGCTTCTGTGAGTACCTGCATATTGACAATAGTGGATTCCGAAAATAAGTTTACATTTTTTGAGATTTATGTTAGAGTTTATGATTATGGCATATTCAACAGATTTACGCAAACGCGTGCTTGATTTCATCACTAACGGTGGCAGTAAATCCGCCGCAGAACGCACCTT
>JAKZUG010000077.1:0-4623 GCA_047516705.1 Candidatus Poribacteria bacterium
TGCGTTCATTTTCTCTCCTCCTGTTGTCGTGAAGGCGGGCACAGGGACCCGCCTCTACAGGTTATTTTTTATCAACGCTCTCACGATTAGACGGAAAAGCTTTCTCGTATCGCTCGCGGGCTTCTTCTCCAGTAATCTCGCCCTTCTCGACCATCTCCCGAAGCCGTCTGCCAAGGGCTCGCGCCTCGTCGGAATCATCTCCACGCCGCATTTGTTCTCTACCGGGCTGCATCTGTTCACCTTCAGCCGGTGTTTCGTTCAACCAGTTTTCAAGCGTGGCAGGTTTTTGCCCAATTGCTTCTCCGATAGCACCAAGCACATAAGGGTCGGGACGGAGCATAGGTTGCGTGAAAGCAAAGTTGTGTAGCACTTTTCCATCTTTTGCAATAATAACCGTCTGCGCCACGCTGCGGTTTAGTCCGTAGCTGCCTGGTCCCTCGCGTCCGTCTGGAGAAATACCGAGTAGAACATTGCTTGGAACATGCGGCACTATCTTACTGGCTTGATTCTCCAAGGTATCTGGTGTGTCGCCTAAAAACACAACGCCTATATGCATTTTCTGTTCAGATTTCTCGGCGATTTGAGCGAGTAAACGTGAAATACCAACTAACCCGCGCAACCCGAGACCACTTTCATCCTGGAGGAAGAGAACGAGTAGTTGTCTGTCTACCTTGGCGATGACATCATACGTTTTATCTTTAGTTTCACCGTTGATGCCCTTAGTCATCAATGATGGCAGTTTTTCACCGGGTTGTGGACCAGAGAAGAGTGTTGCGCCCTGCATCTTTTTGAACTCAGCGGGGTTTTTTACTTCAACACGAGTATTACGGGACCGGTTTTGACTTTCCCGATTTGCTAAGGCGTGGCGAGCCGCTAAACCTTCTTCTTCATTCAATTCGCCATCGCCATCTTTGTCGAAGCGCTTGACTAATTCTTCCTGTGAGGGACCTCGCTCACTCTCGCGAGCATCTTCCTGCTTCATTTGTCCTCTATCGCGCTGCATCGGTTTATCTTCAGCAGGTGCTTCGTTTAACCATTTCTCTACTGTTGAGGGATCCTCTCCGATTGTCTGTGCGATGGCACCGAGGAGGTATGGATCGGCATAGAGCAAAGGTTGTGTGAAAGCAAAGTTATGAAGCACTTTTCCATCCTTAGCGATAATAATTGTCTGTGCCACATTGCGGTTCAATCCGTAGTTACCCGGTCCTTCACGACCCTCCGGAGAAATACCGACTAAAACGTTCTCCGGCACATGCTGTGTGATTTGTTTCAACGCAGCGGGATCATCGCTGAGAAACACAACACTTATATGCAAATCTTTTTCAGATTTTTTAGAGATTTTATTGACAACACCCGCAACATCATACAACCCACGCAAACCCACGCCACTCTCGTCTTGCAACAAAAGGACGTGCGGTCTTCCATCTGCCTTAGCGATGAAATCGAACGTTACGTCCTTTGCTCCACCGCGTATACCGGTTGCTTTCAATGATGGAAGTTTCTCACCGGGCTGCGGGCCGGAGAATATCTTGTTTTCTTCGGACGTGTTGAAACCTGTTGGATCTTTGACTTCTACTTGACGGCGATTTTCATATTGACGTTTTCTGTCCATCATCTGAGCATCATCTTTGGTCTCCTTGAGAAGTTGTTCGCCTTCTTCCCAGGTGATACCCAGCTTTTCAAGCGATTCCGAGTAAGGAACCAGAAGGACACCATCAGCAGAGATTTTAACATCCCTATTGAATCGGATTAACCTCCCCTCGGTATCCAATTCGGTGGTGGCAAGTTCCAGTGTCCACCCTTTCAAGTTCAGTTCGCTATCGGTTAGATTGCGGAGTTCCAACCAGTCATGAGCATCACCAGAGGTATCGTCGATCTCTTTAATGACGACAGACTTCACCTTACCAGCAGGGATTTTAACATCGTTAGTGAATCGGATTGACTTCCCCTTGGTATCCAACTCGGTGGTGGCAAGTTCCAGTGTCCACCCTTTCAAGTTCAGTTCCTTATCGGTTAGATTGCGGAGTTCCAACCAGTCATGCGCATCACCAGAGGCATCGTCAATCTCTTTAACGACGACAGCCTTCACCTTTTTCTCGTCGCTGCGCTTCGTTGTTGCTTTATTCAACCATTTCTCCAGCGCAGGGGCATCTGCGCCAACTGCGTCTGCGATGGCACCGAGGAAATGTGGATCGGCATAGAGCATCGGTTGTGTGAACGCGAAGTTGTGTAGCACTTTCCCATCCTTGGCGATAAGAACGGTCTGCGCCACATTGCGATTCAGTCCGTAACTCCCCGGTCCCTCACGACCATCAGGAGATATCCCTTTTAAAACCTCATTTGGAATCTCTTTTTTTAACATGTCGTGTGCCCATTCAGGTAAGGTATCAAGATCATCTGCAAGGAACACAACACCTATCTGGAGCCCTTGATTAGACTTTTCGGCATCCGTTGCCTTGCTATACTCTTTTTGGAAAGTATCAATTTTAAGGAGCAACTTGGACACGCCAACAAGTCCTTTTATGCCGACTGCATTGGTGTCTTGCAAGAACAATACGAGAGGTTTTCCATCTGCTTTAGCGATGATATCAAATGTCTTGCCATCAATTTCGCCACTAATGCCGGTCACGTCCAACGACGGGAGTTTTTCCCCGGGCTGCGGTCCAGAGAAGATCTTGTTTTCTTCAGATTCCGCAAACAGAGTTGGGTCTTTCACTTCGATATGTGACTCATCTTTGTACTGTTTCCCGTCCATCTTTCCATCTTTCGCTTTCTGTTCCTTCTGCTTGTTCTTAGTTTCATCAACCATCTCTTTTGGTTTCTGAGGTGTCTGAGCGAACAGCGAGACTTGGAAAGTTCTCAGCGGCACCAGTTGCGCCATTGATAATAGAGGGAGGCAAGTTAAGAGTAAGAACGTTGCCAGCATAAACAGACGCGGCTTCGGTTTCAGGTCTAACCGCCTGTTGCGTTTCAAGATGGAATCAATGCGAGATTCTAATCGCGATGGCTGATTGAGTGATAACGCAAGTGGAATAATTCGGTCTTCGTGACGAACCAGGTCCAATAGACACTGGGCATAGTTCTTACGCGCACCTGTCAATTGAATAACCCAATCGTCGCAGATTCGTTCTCGAAGGTGGACAAGTTTTCGGTTAAGTATATGATAAATTGGGTGGAAAAAGAAAATAGTGCCAACAAAATGCGAAAAGAGGTTTATCAACCAATCGAGTCGTTGCACGTGTGCTAATTCGTGAGCGGCTACCAATTCAAACTGCTCCCAATTTAGCTTTCGCGGAATCAGGATAGATGGCGATAACCAACCGAATGAGATCGGGGATACGACCCTATCCGAGAAACAGACGGTGACCGGACGATTTATGTTCAGTTGTCGCGCCAAGCGTTGACAGATCGCTTGATATGAATCATCAGCCACCACTGCACTGCGTCGGAGTTGATGGATTCGGCACAAGCCAAACGTCAGGCGGATCAACATCGTAAATGTGCCGATTGCCCAAATACAGAGTATGAGATCAATAGTTGCCCAGTTTAGGATAGACGTGCTGCCAGTAACCAAGTGGCTTTGGGATTGAGTGGCACTTTCAGTTGATAAAACCTCTGGTAAGCCCAGATCCTGAGTAGCTAATCCTGATATATGTACAGGCTGCGCCTGTGTTAATTCAGGAACCGTGCCGCCGATTGAGAGTGCTGGAACAAACTGATTTAATGCGAACAGGATCGGCAAACTGAGTAGAAACAATAGCCAAAGCAGATGGACAGTGCTGTTGGAGCGGTGGGAACGCCTTGTGATAAGCCATGTTAAACCACCCAATAGCCCCCACTGCCATGAGCAGTTGAGTAATGAAAGCAGGATTTGCTTAGTCATCGGTTCCTCCTTTGGCGTGCTGAGTTCCTGATAATTCTTCCATCTCCGGTTGGTAGTCATTAATCAGTTCTTGTAAACGGTTGAGCTCTGCCGAACTGGTTTGTCGAACTTCAAGTAGTGTGTTCACCAGTTTTTCGGCTGAGTTGTCAAAAAGGCTTTCCAGCAAATCGTTGAGCATGGAATGGGTAATATCCGCTTTGTTTACCAATGGTTGGTATACGAATGTCCTACCAGCCACTTGATGTGATAAGAAACCTTTCTTTTCAAGGCTTTTCATGGTGGTGGCGATAGTGGTATACGCAAGTTTCCGGTCAATGTTATCCAAGACATCGTTAACCGTCGCTTCTCCGTGTTTCCAGACCGCTTTCATCACCTCAAGTTCTAAATGGTGCAATTTCTTGGTTTTCATCTGATACTATCCTTATCTGGAGGGTAATGGGTAAATTTCTTAATTCATTAAGACAAAACATCAACGCGAATGTTCTCAATTAAGCATTTGAAATACTAAATTAAAATACTATTTCTAAATATGGAGTAATAGTATTATACATCCTGTAGATATATTTATCAAGTTAAATTTGAAAAAAATGTCTAATTTTACGAAAATTTGTAAAATAATCGTAAAAAGTAGACCGTATCTCATAAATAGTCAATAGTATAAAAAGTCTGTTATAGTAAAGCCTACAATTAAATGGACACTAAGGAATTGGCGAGGTTAGGAAACCTCGCCAGCGGCGGTG
>JAKZUG010000078.1:0-8099 GCA_047516705.1 Candidatus Poribacteria bacterium
CATTATAGAACGTTTCATTGGATACCTCAAGCGTTATCGTCGCGTTGCGACGCGGTAGGATAAGTTAGCAAGCCGATACCTCGGTTTCGTCTATTTTGCAGCTATTCTCATTCAGGGCAGATGAAATATAAACACAACCTAACACGCTTCGGCGTTATATGGAAATGAGAACGCAGGTTAGATGCCTGCTGGTTGTATGCTAATTTTTTAGGCAATGCGGTCGGTTGCTGTCTAATTATGAGGCACCGGTTGATTTGCGTTTTGAGCAACAAAGTACATCTAAATTTATAATGCCATACCTCAGATGCGATGTCAAGTAAAAATCAGAGGCAATCAGTTGTCAGTTGTCAGCAAAATAGTAATTAGTTGTCAGTGGTCAGTGAGAGTTGTAGTCGAGAGGTTGCTCCTACAGTAAAGGGACCTTGAGCGGAAGATCGAAACTACTGGAGAACTGAAAGACTCTAAGTCAGGACTTACGCAAGGCGTAATAATGCACGTCGCATTTGGGCGAGTACGCCGCAGAATTGCGCGACTACGAACCAGCGTAGTTTCCGTAGGTTGGGTAGAGCGATAAAAAACCAAGATCCCTTTAGTTTATCCAGAGTATGCCGATTTTCGGCGACCTATTTCGGGTAGGTCGATATAGCGAAACCCATCGGTGTCAATTTAAGAAAAACAACCGTCGCGGTCCCCAGGTCCGGTAGGCGCTGTTTGAAACTGCGCCGGATTTTAGGCAGAAACCGTGTATACTCTAAAACCCCTCTTTAGTCCCGTAGGGTTTATTTGCTTGGGTGTTTCTTCAATATCTGTGTAGAAACACGTATGAAAGAAGGACAAGCCCCGTAGGGGCGGCATCTGTGTAGAAGCGCGTATCACATAAAAGTCAGGTTCCCCAGAGGAACGGCATTTGAAGATAACTACAAAATGCCGTGAAAAATCCCTAAATTGATACCCATAGGTCGATATAGCGAAACCCAACAATCGGGTGTTGGCGGTGTGAGTATGTGCCCCTTCCCAGTAACAGGTGGGGACCCCGGGTTTCACTCGTGTTTTGGTGATTTCAAGTTGCTAAGTGCGTCTTGCAAAGCATCTACTTTCTGCTACTATTTGCAGCACCGCTCCGATTGCTTGATGAGCTAAGTGTTAAGTCGTGGTGTTAGACAGCGGTTTGGAAGCTTTCCTACGCGTCGCTCGCTGCCGCAGCTTGACGTTCTAACTCAGTGCGCCATCCGACGACTTTTCCTGATTTGATCTGCTGAATATCATAGCCAGCGTATCGATCCTCAAGCGTGTCTCCAAGTTTCTGGGTTGCTGCCCACCGGTCCCATGCTGTCTGCATCCACGCATGTGGCAAAGCCTCTCGGACAGCAGGGTCGAGTTGCCATGCGTTTCGCGCATCCGCAGTCGAGGGTTCACCGGTGGATTCGCCTGACCATTTCGACCAACCGATCGACAATGTGTTGCGCTCGCGCTCAGGCACGGTGTGTCCTGTGTGGATGTTGTTACCATTGCGGATGAGTGCCTCCCCGGGCTTGAGCCGAATAGCGACCTGACCGGGCAATGGGTCGGTCTTGTTCCAACTCGGTGTATACGGAACACCCTGATCTTTCATGGATTGCGGGAGTAGTACGTCGTGCTCAAAGGGGGTGCGCCACTGGTCGTGGCTACCGGGGATCAGTTCATGGCATTCGTCGTCAGTAAGTGCCAAGAACATGCTCACGCCGTTCCGTTCGGTAATTCGCTTCTCGTTGTTTTCTTGAATTTCTTTCCAACGGATCCGCTCTACCTCTTCGGAGTAATCTTCAGGGGTGTCTCCGCGGACTTCCCGCTGTGAGAAGTAGCTTTCCCCTGACCCCCACCACGTCACATCTCGGTGCCAACTGGGTCCGTTCTCCTGCTTCCGTGGATTTGACCACAGTAGCATACCACTAAATGTCAGGTCCTCAGGTTGGATCCCATGACACCAAGAAGCAATGAAGTCGAGGAAGTCTGAAGAACCGTGGAACTCGGCGAAACTCGGCTCGTCGAAAGCCGGATGGATGAGCCCTCGGATTGCCCACGGTTCGTTGTGCCCAGCGCGGTGGACATAGCCCTTTGAGCAGTCGATTTTATCATAAACGTGTTCAGGCGCGCACGCCTCAGTAACACGGCGACCCGCCTCCCGAAGTATAGGAATCCAAGGGTTATCGACAAAGTCAGTAATGATGACAAAACCGTGCTCCTTCAGGTGTGCCAGTCTTTCAGGTGTGGCACCCGGAGCCGAAAGTTCAGGTTTAGAATCAGCAAAGGCTGTCGCGCTGTAGGTCTCCTTCGCTGATGATTCATGCGTGTTCATTGTCATTCCTCCGTGTCAGACAGTGATTTTAAACCAGTATGCTATTTTAACAGTGTTGCCTAACTAATGGTAGGGATATACTCAAAGTCCCCTGATAAGCGGATTTAGGGGGTTTCTTCCCAGACGAACAAGGAAACCAAACCATTATCTGGACAATACTCTCTGCTATTTTAGCATGCTTAGGATATTTACGCAAATTTTAGTGGAGGGTCCCTTTGTAGGAGCGTAGGAGCATTCTCCTGATCTCGACTTTTTCCATAAAGCCGCAAACTTCGGAAAATACCTTGGCAAACCCACAGCGAAGGTCGTGGAGAACTTGCCAGAACCAGTGGCTTTCGTGGATGACACAAAGAAAGGGATTGGTAACCGGATGGATTGAAGGATCTTTTAGAATGGGAACGGGGCACAATTTTCTACCCCGTGCCCATTCGGATGTTATGCTATCAGCAGCCATCTGACAAAATGATATCGTCTATATTTTCTGTAACGCGTTCCTTGAAGAGACGCAGCTTCCCATAAATACTTTCTTCGCTATGCTTGAAATGAACTTCAAGATAAAGTCGCCACAGTCGAAGTATCAGGTCATGATAGATAATGGGATCTTCGTAGGGCATATCCTCAGTTCCTTCGGGACCGACCTCGCGTAGCACGCGGATAAGCTCCTTCTCAAATGTCTGCGGATATCCGGTATTGAACATCACAATGTCAGCGAGCTTGGCATCGAGGTTAACGTGTGCAGTATAACCTTTTGACACACTATAGAATGCGCTATCAAACTGACCACACATCTCATCAGATAGCCAAGCAGCTATATCGGTTGCGACCTTGGTTGACTTCGTCTCCGTTTTTGGCAAGACGCAACGGAAACCGAGGGTCCCCATACCGTCATTTACTGGGTGTTGGCTTTTGGTTGTGATCTGGATCTCTTCGGCACTATCAAACCAAGAACCACCACGCATTCTATGATACCTGCCGTGGATGTCGTCAACGTCTAACCTCTCTAAGCACCATTCTTCAACGTTACCCGCCATGTCGTATAGACCGTATTGGTTGGGTGCATAACTACCGACTTCTTTCGTCGGCGGGTTCCTGAAACTTGCGCTGCGGGTGTAACGGTTGTAGTTGGCTCTCTTGCGAGGTTTGGCGTTGCCCCACGGATATTTTTTGCCTTCCAAGGTGCCGCGCGCTGCTCTTTCCCATTGTGCTTCTGTTGGCAATTCTTTGCCTGCCCATTCTGCGTAGGCTTTGGCGGCAAACCAACCGACATTCACCACAGGATGGTTCGCTTTTCCCTTTGGATACATGTTACCCTTCCAACCCGATAGGTAACCATCCCCTACGACTGAGGTTAAGGCTTTATCTTTTTCCCACTGCGGGTTTTCATCAATAAATTTTCTGTATTGTGCGTTGGTGACTTCATACACGTCCATATAGAATGCTTCAACACCGTCGCCTGCTGGAATTAGTGCCATGCCTTCGGGTCCATCAGGTGTGCTAAACTTTATAGCGAAAATGAGTAATGTGCAAAGGGTTACTCCGTAAAGGATCAGGGTTAGGTTTTTCATCTTAAGAATCTCCGTATTTTAGGCCCGAGTTCTGCTGTCCTTTCGGCAAGGACATTGGTTGTACGAACCTTCACCTTGCTGTTTGATTTTTAGGAGTGAAAGTTAGCCACATGTCTATTATTTTGTGTTTATTTTTCTAATTTTAGTGTAGGACAGTCAAGGTCAATTTGGTTTTCGATATTCTTCCACGTTCGCTGTGCAATCCGTTGTGCTGTGTAGGCATTGTGGAGTGCCGATGTTAGGTAGACTAAAAGCCTGTATGCTGAGAACATGTTAGCCGACGCTATAAATATATATAGCAATTATCGTGCCAATTGATTTTCCTTGACTTTTTCGCCAGACATGCTATCATTTCAATAGCAATTCAAGGAGTTTCCCCGCTCTCGTAAATAAGATACAGGAGATCGTAATGCTTACAGAATCAATACCACAGGATCGGCGTTTTGCTTTGAGCCCGGACGAACTTTCGCATTGGAACGAGAACGGTTACCTGGTCCGCTTAGGCGTGTTCACGGCTGAAGAGAACGATGCATTCCGGCAAGTTGCTGAAGATATTGTTGACCGGAAACGTCCGTTTCCGCCTGAACACATTGATCAGAACGCACTCGTTAAAGATGGGAAAGTGGAGGAGCAAGGCATCTATGCGATGCACAAGATACATTTTCCAAGCTGCTACGACCCAGAATTCCTTGCCCGTGTGCGTGATCCGCGTCTAACCGACCCGATAGTCGATATCCTCGGTCCAGATATCCTCGGTATCAACACGCTGTTTATCTGGAAAGCCCCCAAAATTGGTCTCGGTTTCCCGTGGCATCAAGACAAGTTCTACTTCCGCACTCGGTTTAATACCGAGACGACTGTCGGGACATGGACGGCTATCGACCCAGCAGATCGGGAGAACGGGTGTCTCTATGTTATTCCGGGCAGCCACAAGTGGGATATTTTTCAGCATGACGACCTCGAAGGTTCACAACAACGGGAGTTCAAGTTGGCGCGCGGTGTCCGCGACGAAGACGGTGTTGCCGTGGAAGTGCCACCCGGTGCGGTCATCTGGTTCCACAGCCATCTCCTGCATAAGAGTATGGATAACCACAGTCTACGGTTCCGTCGTAGTTATGTTTCGCATTACCTCAGTGCGCAGGCGGAATGGGCACAACCCGCACCGAATGGTAGAAGAGGGCAGCCCGTCATGTGGGTTCGCGGTGAGACCTTCCCCGACAAGGTTCACGAAGTCCAACGCGATATTATACCGATCCCCGAGTCCGAATGACATTATTTTGGAAGGCGTGATTGATAAAGTAGTGATTTTCAGTCAAGCACTGACTGCCGATGAGATCTGGGACATTACGATGAAGCTTCGGGATGCATTGGCGGTTGAAGCGTCGGGTAAACTCGCCGTAACATGGGGCGCAATAAAGCGGTCAATAGCTGAACGGCACTAACCCCGAAAATTCTTGTTTTTACCTTTCCTTTGTTGGCAAGGAAATCAGAATCTAAGGAGGAACGATTCATGAAAACGAAATTGTCTCTCTCTGTCCTGCTTTTAGTCGGTTTAGTAATTTCTATCACGGTGATTCAGTCCGCAGAAGCCGAAGACCCAAGAGCAAAAATGGGACTTGCGGCACTTTGGACCCTTGACAAAGACACCGTTCAAGGGAAAGATGTTGAAGATGTTTTCGGGAAGAACAGCGGAACCATTACCGGCAAACCCGGCGAAATCGACGGGTTTCGCAGTGAAGCCTTCGATTTTGACGGTGCTGTTGATTTGATACGAATGGGTCAGGACATCTTCTTCCCTTCTGTGACGATGGAGGCGATTATTAAGCCGACCCTTGGCACACGAAATCCCATCTATGACAAATACAACTACGGCATTCAACTGCTTGATAACAATAATGTTGGTATCTGGATTCGAGCGGATACGGCAAACGAGGCAAAGCATTGGCCCTCCGCTTATGTACCGTTTCCGACTGATGGCGAGTGGCATCATGTCGTTGGGGTTGTTGAGAGCGAAAAGTCCGTCCGAATCTACCTGGACGGTGAGTTAAAAAAGAGTACCCCGGCACCTGACCCGATCAGCATCGCTTACGGTGCCGGGCAAAAGCCGACAATCGCCTACACACAGCACTTGGGCGGTATCTGGTACGCCGGTGCTATTGACGAAGTTGCCATTTTTGAAGGGGCGTTAAGTGATGCCGACGTGAGGAGATTGCATACACTGGCGTTGGCAATTGAACCCACTGGGAAACTGGCGGTAACTTGGGGCACACTCAAGCGGTCGGTGACTGAACGGAACTAACGCCAAAAAGCGCGTTCCTTTTCTTTGCTGGCGAGGTTTCTAACCTCGCCTTATCCCAAACAAGGTAGGCGCGGTTTGAAACCGCGCCGGATTTTAGAAACAAACCTCGTATGTCGAAAAACCACTCTTTAGTCCCGGAGGGTTTATTTGCTTGGGTATTTCTTCAGCATCTGTGTAGAAACGTCCATCAAATAATGAAGAAACCCCGTAGGGGTGGCATTTGTGTTGCATGCTGGTTTAGGATGTGTCTGTTTTTGCGTTTCCAACAGTGCTGTAGGTTGGGTAGAGCGGAGCGGAAAAAGAAGATGTGGGTGTTCCAAATAGGCGTGAAACCCGACCTGTCGTCATATCCACTCAAGGACTCAGCGAAACCCAACTTCATACCGTTAGAGTTGCCGGCACTTCAGAACAAAAGCGTTGGGTTTCACTCGGTTTCTGGTTGATGTGGCATGTATGGAGAGATTTGATTTTTCTATTGCTTTTCAAGGTTTTGGTGGCATTCGTTCTACCCAACCTACGATGCTGTGAGGCAGTCTTTTCTTAAATTGACATCTATTAAATATGCACCAACTTCTTCTTGGTTTTGCAGATAATATAGGATTGTAGCGTAAACCTGTTCCAATGTGAGCGTATAGTAGTTATCAGCGATTGCCTCTGGCGTTTGGTTGTTGTGAATATACTCGTCAAGGACAGTTTCAATGCCGACACGCGTGCCCTTTATTCAGATGTCGTCCGCTGCCAAAAAGTCAAAGTAAGTTTCGATTTGCATTCCATATCTCCACCGGGAATGAAGTCTGAGTAGAATTCGCTTCAGGAACGTAATTGGCAATTTACTTTAGTTGCCTACGCTCGATCAAAAATACATTCCCGTAATTTTTTGTAAACTTCGGTCTCCTCCGTGATGTGTTTTGAAAGATTCAGTTTGAATGTATCTGCACTGATGTTTGTTGTGATACCACAAAAGTTTTTTATACGACCAACTTCATCTTTGACATTTTGATTATCAATGTCCGTCACAAAATTATTACAGGCTGCTTCATCAAACATTAGGCTTTCAGACTCACAGTATTTCAATAGAATCTCTTTGTCAAAAAGGTAGTTTTCCAATTCCCAACGTTTGAGAACACGATGATGAGATTCATTGTTGTTTAAGTAGGTTTGACGACCTGATTCATCAAGTGGTTTCCCTGATGCTATGTCACGATCTTTGAGCACCCATATTTCTACTCCCTTGAATACCTTACCAAGAATATCTATTGCAATATCACTCCGTTGGTCGGGTTCAGTATTTCCGCCACTTGAGACGAAAACCGTATCGGGGAAAGCAGCGGAAAATATATTTTCGTAAACTTGTGCGTCCAGCCCTCTTTCGATCTTGTTTGGACCTGAATCGGCCCTTCCCTCACAGTAGACTATCCGCTTTGGAGCCACTAAATCTGTTAAGTCGTCAAGAGCAGTCTCGAAAATTCTCATCCAACTTTGGCGATTAGGTACTATTGGTCGAATTGGGTCGGATTCTGTAAAATAGTCTTTTTCTGAGAAATCCAGAATCTGGCAGTCGTCTTTTAATTCATTCTGTAGCGCACGGATAAATCCAATACTATGGGTTGCGACCCAAAGTTGGCAGTTTGGTGGAATTAATTCGTTAATCTCAACGAGAAGTTTGCGCTGTATAGCTGTATTTAAGTGCAGTTCCGGTTCGTCAATACAATAAACCGTTTCTGTATACTCCTCTGATTTGAGAACGAGATCTATAACTATGTCGATTACTTCCTTCTCTCCAGACGATAGGTTTGCATAGGGAAAATCAACGGTATTACCTTTTCTTCTGAAATAAAGTTGACCTCTTTTTCCGATGGGGTTCCCTAAATCCGATATTCGGACATCAAGAATATTGGAC
>JAKZUG010000079.1:0-15749 GCA_047516705.1 Candidatus Poribacteria bacterium
CAATTATCCTGCCCTCAACAGCCGGCGGTGGCAACAGTTTCCGTACGTTTTCGCCATCCGCATCCATAATCCAGATATCCGCAGCAGGACCACCGGCATTGGCAAATGAGGGGCTTGCGAAAACAATTTGCCTACCATCCGGTGACCAATCTGATGCGTTAGCGACGATGTCGGACAGTTGAATAATCTCACCGCTCTCTAAATCCAGTATGTTTGTGCAGTGCTTTTTGAATGTAGATCTTGTAAAAAGAACCCGCTTTCCATCTGGTGAAATTGAAGGTTGGTCATCTATCCCAGTGTGTCGCTCAGTGATCGGACGCGCATTTGTGCCACCAGCACTCATCACGAAAAGATGATACTCACGATTTTCAGGCGGATTCACTAGCATCCGAAATATAATTTGCGTTCCGTCCGGCGACCACCGCGGATGCTGCGGATAATTACGCACCAGTTTATCGGTCAGTAGCGTTGCGTTACTGCCATCGTCGTTCATGACGTAGATTCCAGAACCACTATCGCGTCTAGACCCAAAGACAATTTTGGCATTTGCAACGGTTGAAAAAAGCAATAGAATGAAGCAAAAAGTCGTTAGAATAATCCGCATAACTGTCTCCTTTGAAATATCTGAAAACCTCATCAAGAAAACTTTTGAGATGGTTCTGAATTCCCCGGTTCACTGCTTTCTGGATCAGCAACCGTGATATTCCTAACAACGTTCCGCTGTTCAGAGAGCCGGACCGGAAAATCTTTAATCACGTCATCGATCAATTGTTTGATGACCGCTTTGACTGAATCAAACGGTACACATTCAAGAACGATGATGGCGCGATGTTTTGATGGCGCGATGTTATAGGTCAGTCCGTACTGGAGTCCCAATTGCATCAACTCTGGCTCGACGCTAATGGAAATCAGCCGGCGTTCCTGCGCTGTGATGTAAAAACTATCAAGGATGAAGTGCGTGTGGATCCACGCTTCTCTTTCTTCAACGACCTTCATAATTTTGCACTATAGCATGAAAAAGGGGACGTGTCAATACTGCGAAAATGTTATAGATTGCCGAACTTGCACACCGCCTAATTGCTGAACCTCTCCGTTGTGCCAGCGAATCTTGAAACTATCTATGCGTGAGGCACTACCCAATCCGAATGAGAGGCGGAGGTCGTTGCCCGACAAATAACTTGCACCACAGACGATCTCTCTTAAAAATGTCGTCCCACCTGCTTCCAATTGAACCCGCGCACCAATCGCATCGGTGTTGCCATCTGCGCCTACCAATTTCACCATTAGCCACGCGTTCGCATTCCCGACCTCGTTGCACAAGATAACCGTCGGACGGTTCGATTGACACAAAACAACGTCCACATCGCCATCCATATCTATATCCCCGAAAAGCATGCCGCGTACTACATAAGGCGTTTCATTCAAACCCGCTTCAGCGGTAATTTCAGTGAACACTACATCGTTCTCTGAGGTGCCACCTCGGTTATGAAATAGTTGCACAGGTTGCGCGTAACTCATCTTCGCGTCAATCTGCTCCACATTGTCCCAGATATGTCCATTCCCGACGAGTATATCTAACCAACCGTCGTTATCAAAATCGATGAAACGGGTGCCGAAGCCGAGTGAATAGAAAGACGGGTCAGCGAGATTTGTGTCAAACGTCACATCCTCGAAATAGCCATCGCCATCGTTCTGCATGAGGCAGTTCGCCTCCAACGAAAAATTCGATACCCAGAGATCAATGTCGCCATCGTTATCATAGTCCGCTGCGTCTATCCCCATAGAACCGTTTGCCAAACCGTCGCCATTATAGGCAACACCACGAAGCACGCCTTCCTCTCGAAAAGTGCCGTCGCCTTGATTGATAAAAAGTGTATTCGGAGACATATCGTTTGCAACGTAGATGTCCAACCACCCATCGCTATTTACATCTGTAAAGACAACACCTAACCCACGCGTCGTCGGTTCATAGACTCCTGAGGATTCGGTAATATCTGTAAACGTGCCATCGCCATTATTGCGATAAAGCACATCGGCGATACCGTGATATTCGTTCGGACCGCAGTAGATACGCAAGGTGTTCTTGTAATAGCATGGGATATCGGTCTCAAGCGCGTATTCAACATAGTTGCAAACATAGAGATCCAAGTCTCCATCTCGGTCAATATCAGCGAACGCGGCACTCGCGCTCAATAGTGGACAATTTACCTGTGCCTGATCGGTTACATCAGTAAACGTGCCATCACCGTTGTTGCGGTAAAGCACATTTTTCCCTAAGTTCGTTACGTACAAATCGCGGTACCCATCAGAATTGTAATCCGCAGCGACAGCACCGAGTCCGTAACCTGTATCTCCGACGTTTGCAGATGCCGTGATGTCAACAAAGACACCAACATCGTTTCGATAGAGTCGGTTCGTGGGCAGAGGTTCTGTTGATGGAAAAAGAGAATTGCCTTGAACGAGGTAGAGATCAAGGTCTTCGTCGTTATCGAAGTCAAAGAGTGCGCCGCCGCTGCCCATCGTTTCAACGAGTCTGCGCTCGGCAGAAAAGCCATTGATATGCTTGAAGTCAAGTTCCATGGCATCGGTTACGTCGCGAAAATAGGGTTCAGCACTGCCGAGTAGTGGAAATACCAAGAAGAGAAAGGTTATTATTATAGGTGCCAAGAAACGGAGTGGATAGTGTTTTCGTTGGAACATGGTGATAGGTAGGTTAGTCTTTGATTTCTGGGCGTGGGCGGACCACCCGAAACCCAATTGTATGTGTTGAATCCAGCGGATAGAATTTGAACCGCAGACTCGAACGGAGAAACGCGATGCCGACATCCCACGCGCCCCCTCGAATAACCCTTGAGCGAAGTACATCGCGGAAACGCAAATTGAGTGGATTCTCGGACACACTTTTTCCGTTTCGCTGGTAGGCTGTCGGACAGTATTCATCAAGGCACCACTCCCACACGTTTCCAGCGAGATCCGCGATACCGTCTGGCGATTCACCTTTCGGAAATTGACCCACCGGTATCGGACGATTGTAGCGGCGTGCGAAGTTGGCATGCTGACGCGCTTTCGGCGGTGTGTCCCCCCACGGATACGTCCGTGTTTTCGTGCCACGCGCGGCACGCTCCCACTGCGCTTCAGTCGGCAAACTTCCGCCGATCCATTCTGCGAACGCTTGCGCATCAAACCATGTCACACCGACAACGGGTTGCGTGTCACCGTTGAGGGTCTCATCTGCCCATGTATCTTCGCCGTTGTGTCCGCGTGGTGTCGGACGATTCGTTGCCTCAATGAAAGCTCGATATTGTGCGTTAGTGATTTCGTACCGTGAGATTTCGTAAGCACTCAGGTAGACTTGATGTTGTGGTAGTTCGGCATCAAAGGTGTGCTGCTCAAGCATTGAGCTGCGCAATTTTGCGTCCTCATAAGCATCCTTTGCTTCTTCGGGGGTTGAACCCATCAGGAATTCGCCTTCGGGAATGGAGATCCACTCTATAGTAGCAAGGATTTGTTGGGCTGCCTCGCTAACCTCGGCAACTGCGAAATCGCTACAGATAGTAAGAGTAAGTATCAGAATCACAAAACAGGCGCGTTTCATTTGGTTCTAACTTTTTGAAAATCGAACTTTCTCAAAGAAAATATGGTCCACACTTCATCAAGATTATCACCAGCACTAGAGGATCCCCCGTACGATCCGACTCTATAGTTCTCACCAGTCTTGTCACGCAATTTCTGAGCTATCTCAAAAATATCTTCCGCCTGACGTGGACTTTTCGGTTTGACAACCCGACACCGTAAAAGATCCGGAGGCTTAGAACGATTTTCATCATACTTCAGATAAGGAAAATCTTTTAAGATACTTTCGAGCGTACTTACAGTAGTTTCGTCCAGTTTTCCCACAGAATAGTCTTCATCATTCCGCATATAGTCATAATCAGGCATAAGATTCCTCATACCTGGGTCTTTCCGGACCCTATCAATGATCTTTACCGCTGCCTCTTGCAACGTTTTTTCTAATGTCTCCCGCGGAATATCTCCTAACTG
Organism: Candidatus Poribacteria bacterium; assembly: GCA_047516705.1. Lineage (GTDB taxonomy): Bacteria > Poribacteria > WGA-4E > WGA-4E > WGA-3G > WGA-3G. The sequence goes on from JAKZUG010000079.1 coordinate 4,042, forward strand.
GTCATCCCTAAGAGTCGCAATGAAAATTTCTTTGCTCAAATCCATAGGCAAACCTTCGGCTTGGTCAACGCCATTGCGGGCGTACCGAACCATTCCGAAGAAAGTAGGACTGTACCCCTGAACATTAAGTATTTCTATCCGAAGGAATTGAATGAACCCATAGTCTTGTAACCCCTTCAGGTCAATTATGTGTTTTTCAAAGACACTCATCGTAACTCCTCCTCATCTAATTCGGTAAAATTCACTTCAAAACGATTTTTGACACAAGACGGCAGTATACCCCCCTGTAACAAAATCTCAGCATCCCGTAGTGCATTCACAAGCACCTCTAACTGAGGTGTGAGGTTAGGAGGACAAGGCTCTCCTGGGCCCGGTGGTTTCGGCTGTCGACCTATCCGAAGATGCGACATCCCCTCAGGGTTAAAAACCGCTAATAACAAAGTTGGAAGTCCATTGTGTTGGTAAGAGAGATATCCTCCTTCGGAGTAAACATCAACAGGGTTTGGCAAGCCCAACGCAATTTCCTTGACCGGATCTAAGAGTTTGAGTTTTGATGGTAATGGAACATCAATTTCTATCTCATAAACGTAGCCTGGCTTATCCAGTGTAGGTATATCGGTACCACCCCTCATTGCATAATTCCACGCTACTGCGTAAGAACGGGTTAACGAAATGTAAGGACTATTGGCAGTACTTTCTGCAACATGTGCTATCAATACCTCAATTGTCGGTCTTGTTGTAGGCGACCTCGCCTCAAAACCAACTTCTCGTGAATCGTTGATATGCCAATGTGTTCCAACACCAGCACCTTTATAAAATGTAGCCATGCTCCTCTTTCAGAGTAACGATAGATAAACAATAACTCCTAAGAATCCGTCCTTAAAACACTTTACGAACATTAGCGATGACTCGGCACGTTATGCCTTCGTTTTAGGTCGCCCCAAGCAATCGGCAATTTGGCACGCGGCGAGACATCAAACGGCACGAGAAGGTCTTCAAAATACTCAAACTGCGCAATCTGCTTGCCTTTACTATCACAGATACCAGCGTAAATGCCTACCTCAAGCGGTTCATCGAACTCCTGTTCAGTTTCGCCGATGTCAATCCATGGATCGTTCGCTTTCCGTTTCCACCACGCTGTGAAGGTGTCATCCTCACGGCGGAGCCGCATATAAATATCCATTTCACCTACGGGGTCTTGGAAGCCAGGAACTACACCGGCGAGTCCTTCACCACCATCGAACTCCCGTTTCTGATACTGGATGACAGCATTATTTCCGTTCGCGGGTCCGCGTCCCCAAAGTTTGATGGTCACCCATTCGCCTTCGCGTCCTTGACGGTCCTTCGTTGTCGGCGAGTAGGCAGCGATACCTGCAACCACGCAGGCATCTTCGTAATCCATATAGAGATGCGTCTCTACATCAAAATCACCTTCATGTTCCTGATAAAGTCGGTTCGTTGTGTCCGAGGGCCAGAGGTTACGATTCAGTTCACCCGTGACATGAAGCCATCCGGCTTTTGTTTTGCCCGTGTCCCATTTTTTCGGTTCAACTCCCTCCTGGTCAGAGGTTTTCCACTTCCAATTCGGGTTTTTCAAAGCGTTACCATCAAACGGGTCGCCAAGAGACGGTGCTGCTTCGGCAGAGAACATACCGCAAAGCATGGTAACACCGATAAGCGATAAAATTACTGCTATTTTCAAATTCTGTCTCCATAAAAGAACTGGCGGCATCAGAGCCGCCAGTAGTTTCGGAAAATCGTAAACAGTGTTCACTGTTACTGTTTTTTCAATTCGCCCCACGTGACGGCGAGTCGATCGCGTGGATCAACAGGCGTTGCGGGGCTTGATGCTTCCCGGAAGTAGTCAAACGTGACCGTCATTTGGCCCGTGCCTTCGCCATCGGCAACACCAACGTAGATGCCAACTTCAACCGGATCTTGGAGTTCGTTTGTGACTCGACTGACGGAAACCCAATCGCCTTCCGCATTTGGCTTAAACCATGCTTCATAGTCATCGCCTTCGCGCTTGACGCGCAATTCAATGGGAATAACACCTTGTGCTGGGTTGTAATCCACTTGTGTGCCGACATATCCCAAAGCAGCATCGTCATTTTCACGCCGTTGGTATTGGAGTACGGCATTGTTGCCTTGCGCAGCACCACGTCCCCACAACTTCAACGTCACCCACTGACCATCACGGTCCTGGTGATCCTTTGTTGCAGCTGAATAAACGATAAGACCGGCAACCGTGGAAGCGTCACCGTAGTCAACAACCATTGACGTTTCAATATCGAATTCTTGCTGGTCGGTTACCTGAAAGAACCGTGTGCTTGTATCGTCAGCCCATACATTCTGGTTATAGCCGGCCTCAGCAACGAGCATGCCACCTTTTAATTCCCACGGGCTTTTATCGCCATCCTTGACTTGCCAGAAGGATTGAAGGTCTTGACCGCCGCCAGCGAATTCGTCGCTCATCAATGTTTGCGCGAAAACGCCGGGAATGAGGCATGTAGATAGAAGCAAAATTGCAACTATACAAGTAATCTGTTTCATTATATATCCTCTCTATTTTTTCGTACAGGACAGCCCCTGTCTATTTTGAGTGAACATTTCTTCTCTCAAATATCTTTTGGTTCGTCCGTACAAGTGATTAATTCTATAATATTAGCACATTGATAGGAAAAATTCAACTTTTTTCCTGCAATTCCGTACTTAACAATTAGCCGAAAAAAGATTGCAGAGCTATTTAGTTTTATCAAATTTATTGCATTATTCGGATTTTGAACGTTCTTTTCCTATATCCGGTGCGGTTACAAACCACACCATACGTGTCAATTTAGGGAATATTTCACGGGATTTTGTGGCAGCGATTCTACAAATGCCGCCCCTACGGGGCTTGAATCTTTGGCGTTCACACATACTACACAGATGCTGAAGAAACACCCAAGCAAATAAACCCTACGGGACTCAAGAGGGATTTAGCGGTACAAGGTTTGTGTTAAAATCCGGTGCGGTTAGAAACCGCACCTACCGGGTCTGGTCACCAAAATTGGACTAACCGGATGATAAACTAAATAGCCCTAAAAAGATTGCAGATCTCCTTGCAATTCGTGTTACGATTATGTTAAAATTCAGAATTAATCGAAATTCAGTCTCAATCACATGTTATTTCCTTTAGGAGGCAGACTATGAAGGTAGGTATTAGAGACGGGATGCTACCCGTTTCCTTTGAAGAATCATTTCAGAAAGCAAAAGATATTGGGTTCGATGGCATCGAACTTTGCATGGGAGTCAATTACCGTGAACATCCACTCTGGCAGGATGGCGGGATTGATCAGGTGAACGGTTTGGCAGAAGCCGCGGGCATTGAGGTCTCCTCACTGTCACCGGGTGGTTTCACCGCTTTTTCGTTTATGCACCCGACTGACAGCAGACGCAGCGAGGGGATTGCGAAGTTGCAATATCTCGCTGAGACCGCCCCACAACTTGACACGAAGGTGATTTTGGTGCCTTTCTTCGGAGGCGGTCAAATCCAAGATGAGCACATTAGTGCCCCTCGGTTTATTGATGGACTCAAAGCCGCTGCGGAAACCGCTGAAAAACACGGGGTCTTTCTCGCAATCGAATCAACATTGAGCGCGGAACAACATCAGCAGATCATTGATAACGTCGGTTCATCTGCTGTCGGTGTCTATTACGATATGGGGAACGCGACCGGATTCGGATACGATTCACCATCTGAAATTCGGAGTTTAGGGACCGCAATTACGCAGATGCACATCAAGGACACTGGTGGCAATCACGCTGGGGAGGGTGATGTCGACTTTCCCGCCGTCTTTGATGCCGCGCATGCTGTAGGATACGACAGTTGGTTTGTACTCGAAACGCCCGGCAAAGACGATCCAGTTGCATCCGCTGCAAAAAATCTCAATTTCGTGAGGAACAATTTTTGACGCAATCGCAAAAATGCCATCTGTTATCGGAGATTCGTAGTTTCAATATTGGAACGTCTTATATGGAGGAGTTGGCATGAACAGTCCAAAAACGATAGTCACACGCTCCGAAAGCGAGAAACTGCTGTCCTTACCGACGCGCGAAGCAGCACAACTCTTTCAAAGTTACGGAAAACAACAGCAATTGGAGATTCTCAGCGCAACCCGCAACCCGAGAGCACGGGAGAAAATCTATTACCTTGTGCCCGATTGCACGGAACTTATTCAGGAAAGTTCTACTGAGGATGTGCTCCAAGTTTTGGACACAATGCTCGGCACAGGTCTCGCCTCAGCACTATTGCCCTGTCTCTCAAACAATCAATTTGAGGAACTGTTAGACATTGCCGTCTGGCGCGATGGAAAACTTGATCAAGAATCATTGGACCTCTGGCTATTTGAGCTTGCTGAATGTGAGCGAGATGACCTCGGAAGGTTCCTCAGAGAGTTAGACATTCGTCTACTCGCGGCCCTCCTCCACGGACGCATCAAAATTCAGGACGACCACACCGGATTGCTCCTCGAAAGTGGACTTCTCGATCCGACTTCACCAGCTCTTGATTACACCGACGAACGCGCCCGGGCAATCTCTGATGCTATCTGGGAAGCAGATCATGAGATCTTTGAATTACTCATCAGTGAACTCTTCGCTATCGATACCGAGGGCGATATTGAGGAAGAGCTTGCCGCTATTTTCGATGCTGCACAAGCAGATAGAGCCGAACGCGTTGCCGAACGCGACAGGGCAGCAGGTATTGATGTCACTGAAGCCGACCTCATGGAAAAAATTGACCTTGATTTGATTACGTTTGATGAGGATGGGGAAGACTATGACGACGAATAAGTTTTCTCTCGTCGCTGAGGCAAGCCTTGACGGACGGTTATTCCTTGCGCGAGCACTGGCGCATGGTGATACTGGCGGTCGCATTCCGCGTGAGCAGGCAGATGCAATCTACCAAAGTATTACCGCCATTGCGCATAAACTCATCACAATGAAGACAGCAGACCTCTCCGACGAATCAGCACTCCGAACACACATCCAAACTGCCTTTACGCTCACCAGTATCGGGTTGGAATACGGCAGCAAAGGCGATCTGGACAAAGCAGCTCAACTACTTCGCAAAACCCGAACCGTTAAGTTTTTCCAAATCGGTAATACGTTAATGGAGAAATTGCTCGATAGAGCGCGCCATCTTTTAGAACATGCCGTAATTCTGCCACCCAGTAGAGATGAAGAACGGCTCCTCGGCACCAATTACACCGACCTGGAGATCGAGGGTATCCAAATCTGTACACAAGCAGAACTCGAATTTCTAAAGGCATTGCTGATATATCGGACCTCCATTAGGACGCTCCAGGTGACAATCAGAGATACCGATACCCCACGTCCACTCCTCCATTTGGCTGAAGTCGAGATGATTAACCGACAATTGGCATGCATAGAGAACCGATGCGATTACGTGAAAGCCTTGCCGTTAGATAATCTGTTCGCATTAGATCCGCCGCTCAGTATTTTTCCGAATCCAATTGAACACCTCACGATCGGATTGATAGCCAATCTTGTGCTTTATCGTCAAGTTGACTTTCAGTTAGACGAAGACACACGTCAGGATTTTTACCAATTGGCTTATGTTGACGGTGAGATCCGAGAATCATTCCGGCAACAGCTGCTCGACTGGATTGCAAAGTATCTCGAACAGACACAGCAACCTGAACCTGTGAAAACGTACGCTGTTGCCTATTGGGATGACTGTCTCCGCATTGAGGGACAGGCAATTTCATCTCAATAGCATCAGCGATCAGAGGAAAATTGTCGCTTCGCAGCTGCGATTGCTCGGCGTGCCTGTGGGGTACCAATGTCGCTTAAAGCACGCTCTGCCATACGGCGAAGGTCAGGATCATCCGAATTGAGTGCTTGAATTAACGAATCAACAGCAGGAGCCCCGACCGTAACCAAGGCACGCACGACAAGGCGGCGGACATTCCACTCCGGGTCTGTAAGTCTGCTAATGAGTGCTGGGAGAATTGTATCAAGCGGGGCACCGATTTCGCCTAACGCGTAAGCCGCATTCAATCGAATCTCCGCTGATTCGGCTTTTAAGGCATCAATGAGATACGGTGCAGCAGGCTCACCTAAATTCTGTAGAGCGACAGAACCGACGACGCGAATATTTTCGTCTGGATCGGCGAGGGTTGAAATAAGGGCAGGTGCGACGCGGGCAGTAGGGACCCCGATTTCGCTGAGTGTCCACGCCGACATCTCTCGAACCTGCGGGTTCTCATTGGATAATCCTTGGATGAGGGCATCAATCGCCTCGGACCCTATTGCTACTAAGGCTTCGGACGCTTCACTACGGCGAGCTGCTTCCGTTGCACCAAACTGGGCAACAAAAGTCTTTGCCCGCTGTTCCTCCGATTGACATGCTATCAGACAGAGAAATATGGGGATGAAGAGAAGTCGTTGCATAGAACCAAATATACCACAGCTTCCTGCTTTTTGCAAGTTACAGTGTCATTTCAAGCAGAGGCATTCCGTTTTCGGTTTTTCGTCGTTTTTGTCGAAGAAGTCGCGATTCGGAGATCGCTCCTACACGAGGTTCTGGGAAATCCGAATATTGATCCTGTGGAAGAACTGAATGGCTCTGCCATTTCAAGTAATACGAGGTTGCAAAGCGAAGAAAGGCGAGATCAGAAACCTCGCCAGCAAATCCACGTTACAAGACATAAAAGGAGAAGTACGGGTTCGCCACAATGCGAAAACCGTTAACAAAAAGATGCAATTAGAGACAGCAACGTTCGGTGCGGGCTGTTTTTGGTGTGTTGAGGCAGTCTTTCAGCAATTGGAAGGCGTTCACCAAGTGGTCTCAGGATACACCGGCGGCACCACCGTCAATCCGAACTATCAAGCAGTCTGTATGGGAATGACCGGGCACGCCGAAGTGATTCAGATCCAATTCGATCCGACGGTTATCTCTTACGAGGAATTGTTGGAAGTTCTTTGGCACACGCACGATGCCACAACGTTGAATCAACAGGGCGCTGATGTCGGTACCCAGTACCGTTCCGCAATTTTCTATCACACAGAAGAACAACGGCAAATCGCCGAACAATCTAAAGCAGAGATGGATAAATCCGATATGTGGGACGATCCGATTGTCACAGAGATCACACCAATTGACACCTTCTATCCTGCCGAAGATTATCACCAAGACTATTTTCTATTGAATTCAAGGCAGCCATATTGCCAATTTGTAATCCATCCGAAGATGCGAAAATTCACAAAGGATTTTAAGGAAAAACTTAAAGATGAGCAGTAAACATGTTGTGATACCACCCATACCCTAAAGGGTGAGGCTTCGGTTTCATAGCGATTGCGGTTTTCCCAGAGGGTCTACCGTCTTAGTGTCGCTCCACCAGCAGGCTATTATTCCGAATCAGATCGGTTTTATCAGGCATTCTTGTCCTGGGTACCCCAGCCTGCAAAATAAAATAGGGGGTAGCGATACAAGGCATAGGGTTATTACTCCGCTTTCGTCTTACATGAACGCTACCGAATAATTGATGTTTTACAAGGTCTCACTTGCAACTCACCACATACCATACGACTGGTAAGGATAGGACTCTACCAGAGAGGTAGAGGTCGTATTCCTTCCTATCCAGCAAGTTACATATAGGATGCCACATTTTTATGCGAAAGTCAAATTTATTTACAAACTCATTCGCCGTCTACATCCCACAAGCTAAAGCATGGGGATTTGACGGAAGAGCGTTAAAAACACAGTTGCTATGGCTTCTCGTCACTATCTGTTGCTTCAGTGTTAGCACCGTGATGGCGCAAAACACAGCACCACCCGTAACTGTGTCCGTTACAACACCAAGACGCGGGACATTTGTCTCAGCGAAGGATTACACCGGACATCTACAACCCAACGCCGAAGTAAAGATTTTTGCCAGTGTTTCGGGTAAAATTGTTTCACTCGAGGCGAAAGTAGGGCAAAGTGTGGCGAAAGGCGAGGTGCTTGCACAGAGCAACTCAAAAGAAGCCGCGCTCGCCGTAATACGCGCGGAATCCGCATTAAGCAGTGCACAGGCGCGACTTACAACAACACAAGCCAGTGCACAGGCACGTGTTGAATCGCAATTAGCAGTTGCACAAGAGTCGTTGATGGCAGCACAAGCAACACTTGTGGAAACAAAATCTCTCGCTGAAATGCGCATCCGTAATCAACTCACACAGGCAGAGATAGCGTATCAAGCATCCAAAGAAACAATTGAAAAATCTAAAACAAATGCAGAACAAGCGTTGGAACGCGCGAAAGTGGAGCGCGATGATGCCAAAGCGAATCTCGATCGAAACAAGTCCCTTCACGACAAACAACTCATCAGTGATAGCAATTTTGAATCAGTAGAAAAACGCTTGAAATTGGCGGAAACCCGTTTAGAAGAAGCGAAGGTTACAGCAGAGCAGTTTGAGGAAGACTCGACACACCCGTCCGTGGAGAAGGCGAAAGCAGAATTAGCCGTCGCTCAGAAGATTGTGGAGAGCCGAGGTTGGGAACGCGAGATCGCTTCAGCAGAATCGAAGGTTACCCAAGCACAAGCCGGCCTCAACACGGCACAGAAACTCGTCGAAGCAAAGTCCTGGGAACGCGAGATTGATATCGCCAAATCCGCAGTAACGCAAGCCACAGAACAACTGAAGTTGGCGCGGGAGCAGTTAAGTGATGCAACTATCAAATCCCCGATTGATGGTGTTATCGCAATGCAACACCTGAACGTCGGAGATTACGCACAACTTGCCTCATCGCCTACAGGAAAACCGGTGTTTACAATCGTTGCAGTAGATGTGCTCAAAGCGGTTTGGAATATGCCCACTGGAGACGTGCAGCGCATCAATAATGGCGACCTCGTCTTGATCTCTACGGATTCCGGTATCCGGAATATTGTCGGCACAATTGCCTTTATCAGCCCAACAGTTAACAGTAACACTGTGCTTGTCCAAGCGACAGTGCCGAATTCTAAAAACTACCTAAAACCCGGAACCGCTATTACAGTCTCTATCAAAACCGGTGAACGGAAAAACGTACAACTGCTTCCGTTGCGCTCGGTCTTGAATATCCAAAATGGCAGTGGCACTATCTTTATTGTTGAGGGGAACGTAGCACGTACGAAACAGGTAAATGTCGGCGGCGTTCACAGCGGTGAAATTGAGGTTACCTCGCAACTCGGCAGAGGAATACAGGTGATTGTGGATGATCAACACCGGTTACAGGATGGAACAAACGTCTCTATCGCACAGGATTAATCCTATAGCCTCGATCTTTGACTGCGATTGCAATGATTTATCAGTTTAAAATTTCTTGATTTCTGGATTTTGCTATTTCTTCCGCATCGCTTAGCATAGGAAGTGTTTCGATTTCAAGATCAAGACACTCACCGGGCACCGGAAGCATATCTTCAGGTATCAGATTTGACTGGATAAAATCTGTCTGGACTGAAACACGTTCGTCGTATGGAACTTTCACCCGAACTAAATATGTACTTTCAGGATAGGCGAACGCATCGTGGAGGTCAACCTTGCCAGATCGGATGCGATTGAGACGCTCAATGGAAACTGCAGCACAGAGCCAAGTTAAATATTGGTCGTCTTCATCAGCAGCTACAACAAGGTAAAAATGCCCCATAGCGTTCTTGCAGGAGTAAAGAACAGGTTGATCGTAGTATTCGTATACCTCTACAATCTCAAGTTTACCTAATTCTGTAATATTGAGTATATCGGTTTCCATCATTTGCCTCCTTTCGCAATTATTGTTTACTTCCTTAACTCAGTATTGATCGCTACTCCACGTCCTTCCACGTTTTTCGCCGTACAATATTCCCGATAGCAGTAGACGATAAAATGTTTAATAAGAAAAAAAACCACCTTTTTGCGGGGTGGCTTTTGTAAAGTGGGGCTTTTTAAGGTAAACCCCAAACCTTTTTACTTACTCGAGGTAATTCTCAATGTCCTCAATACCCGTTAACACCGAGAGCTTGCCGTTATATTCCCATCCGCCCTCAGCGGATTTGAGGGACTTAATCCGCTCAATAACTGCGTTGCGGTATCCCTCGGATAAGCGGATAACTTTGTGAAACTGGTCATTTTTGAGCCCCAGTTTCTCGCGGATGCTACGCCAGCTTAACCGTTTGGACCCCATTATGTTTATCCGCAACTCCGCAACCTTTACCGCTATCTCGTCCCGAGTCTCGACTGTCGTTTCCGTTTTGTAACGTTCCGAGACGCTCGGTTTTTTCTCGCGCTTTTTGTTGAATTCTTTAGCAAGATCACTGTTTGATTCACCGGATGCGCTCCGAGACCGGATTTCGCTAACATCTTCCACAGTTACTTTGGCATTGGCACGCGGAAGCTTGGGAGTGTGATTTGCCTCGGCAGTGGTGTTATCAACTATCTGCTTCGATAGTTCCTTGTTGCTTTCTTCTGAGGCTGCTAAGCGTTTCTCTACTCCTGCGATAGACCGCTTATACTTAGCCTTCTCAGCTGCCACCGCTTTTGATACCGCTTCAAGCTGCTCCGCGGTATCGTTAAAGAGTTTGTCTCGGATATCCTCAACCTCACGTTGTGCATCCGGACTCTTAATTTTTCCCAGTATCTCAGCAATAAGAAACAGTTGAGACCGTGTGAACTCAGGATCCAACTCCCTCAATCGTTGATGAGACACTTGATTTCGACCCTTTATTATCAAACTTGTTACACTCTGGGCATCATAATAACGGATATCATTGCGATCAATAATCTTAAATTTCTCTTTATAGTAAAACCCGTAATTACTTATACACTTTTATAATATCATCAATAGAAGTCTCAGCGTTGTATTGACGCATCCGCTTGATGTTGGCGAAGTCCTTCTCAATCGGATTCAACTCCGGGGAATATGGGGGTAAAAACAACAAACTCGCACCGCTACTGCGGATCAATGCCTCCGTCTCTGAACCTTTATGGAAAGAAGCATTATCCATAATCACAACATGGCTGTCGTCAAGCAAAGGACATAACATCTCCGAAAGCCAAGTGTTGAACGCAACCGCATCGCAACTGCCCTCGAAAAGCACAGGCGCAGTAAAACACCCCTGAAACCGGGCAGCAATCAAGGTTGTGGTCTTATACCGATGACTTGGCACTTTCGCTTCAACACCGACACCTTTCGGCGCATAAGCATACCGACGGAAATCGGTTTCACTGAAACCACTCTCATCAATATAAACCTGTTTTTTCCGATGCTGCTCGGTCTCTTGCTGAAGGGTTGAGAGATACTCTTGGCGTTTCACCGGACATTGTTCTTTGTAAGTTGTCGTTTTTTTTTTCGCGTGATATTGAGTTTTGACAAGGCATAGAAGATGCCGTGTATAGAAGCACCGAAGTGTTGGGCGCGTTCAGCGAGTGTGAAATCTGGGAAATCGGCAACATGTTGCTGAAGTGCGTCGTAATCAATGTGTCGGGGACCTTTGGGTCCCGGCTTTTCACAGGCGTAGGGATCTTCTGCCTCTAACCAGTTATAGATCGTTCTTCTTGAGACACGAAAGGTGCGTTCTGCGGCGGATTTACTGCCACCGTTAGTGATGAAATCAAGCACGCGTTTGCGTAAATCTGTTGAATATGCCATAATCATAAACTCTAACATAAATCTCAAAAAATGTAAACTTATTTTCGGAATCCACTAT
>JAKZUG010000080.1:0-4212 GCA_047516705.1 Candidatus Poribacteria bacterium
AAAAACTAATAGTAATTATATTATACTACACAGATATGGATATGTCAAGAAAAATGTGACTGATGCTAAAAATTAGCCAAAATTATTAAGGCATAGGCATCACATTTTCAGTCCTCCGCTGCTTTAGCAGAAACAGAAGCATCTAATAAGATCGCTTGACATAACACGCCTATCTTTTAAAATTAATACCATAAATCGTAGGGTTTGTCAAGTTTTTTGTCTGAAAACAGTGAATTTCTCGTTCAAATGTCAATCTTTAGCAAAATATTTGCTTTAAGGGACGTGTTTGTGGTAAAATTAAGAATTAAATATTAACAGAGATTCTGCTTGAATAACACAATAGAGGAAATATCAGAAATGCGTGAGAGTTATCGTATAGCGGTTGTCGGCGCGACGGGTGCTGTTGGCAATACAATGTTGCAACTTCTTGAAGAGCGATTATTTCCTATCGCTTCCCTCAAACTTCTGGCATCATATCGCTCTGCCGGTGAGATTCTGTCGTTTAAAAATGACCCCATTGTTATTGAGGAATTAACACACGACTCGTTTGAAGATGTAGATGTGGTGTTTTCATCAGCAGGTGCGTCCGTCAGCCGCGAATTTATCCCTACAGCCGTAGACAAAGGCGCGCTCGTCATTGACAATACCAGTGCATTTCGCATGGACGCAGGCACGCCACTGGTTGTTCCAGAAGTCAACATGGATGCTGCCCGCAACCACAACGGGCTGATCGCGAACCCCAATTGCTCCACTATCCAAATGATGGTAGCACTCAAACCGATTTACGATACCGCTGGCATCAAACGGATAGTCGTTTCCACCTATCAGAGTGTTTCTGGTAAGAGTGGGCGCGCTGTCTTGGAGTTGGTCCAGCAAACAACTGAAGCCCTTGAAGGCAAACCAATCACTTTGGATAAGTTTCCACATCAGATGGCGTTCAATGTCGCATTTGATTGGCCCTTTTTAGACAGCGGTGACAACGAAGAAGAGGTCAAAATGATCAACGAGACTCGGAAGATATTGGAGGACGATACGATTGGTGTCTCCGCTACAACTGTCCGCGTTCCGGTCTTCTTTGCACATTCGGAATCAATAAACATTGAGACGCATGAAAAACTCACAGCAGCCGAAGCGAGAGCGTGCCTCGCTAATGCACCGGGTGTGAAACTTATGGACGATCCGAGCAATCAGCAGTATCCACTCGCTGTTGACGTTGCAGGTAAAGATGAAGTCTACGTGGGTAGGATTCGTGACGATGCCTCCATAGAAAACGGTTTGAACCTCTGGGTCGTCGCGGATAACCTCCGTAAAGGTGCCGCCTTGAACGCTATCCAGATCGCCGAAAATTTGCTGTAAGCCTGCGAAAGTGATATGGAACTCAACCTTGCCACGCTACCGGACTACCTTCGCCAGCGACATACAGAGATTCGTATGTTTGAACCGGAGGCAGAGCTCCGTATAGAAGAGATTGGCGATGGTAATCTCAACACCGTCTATCGCGTCTCAGATGCGGCGCGTCCAGAGCGTTCGCTTGTCTTGAAACACGCACCGCCCTATATTAAGATATTGGGTCCCGACTACCCGTTGTCTACCGAGCGTTTGACTTTTGAGTCTCGCGCCCTTGACGTTTACAATCGGCTGGCGAGCGGCACCGTGCCTGTGCAGTACCATCTCGATGCAGACGCAGCAGTCATAGCAATGGAGGACCTCCGAGACGCACATGTGCTACGGGATGATTTGATCGTTGGTACAGTGGACATCGCAATCGCTGAACAGATTGGGCGGTTTATGGGCATTGTACATAGTCAAACCTGTGTTGATAACGTTGACAGCGCAACCGCACAGCACTATAGACAGCAATTTGTGAACGCCACTATGCAGTCGATAACTGCTGATTATGTGTTCACCTTCCCGTTTACCGAACATGAGACGAACTTCTGGACACCCGGGTTAGAACCCGATGTGCAGCAGTTGAAAACGGATACGGACTTTTTGCAGCAAGCGGAGCATCTCAAGCGGGTCTTCTTAACAGCACAGCAAGGTCTAACCCACGGCGACCTACATACAGGTAGCGTCCTCGTCCAAAACAACACAGCCAAAGTGATTGATGCTGAATTTGCCTTTTATGGTCCCGTAGGATTCGACCTCGGATTGTATTGGGCGAATTATCTCTTATCCTATTTTTCGCATCAAGGTGCCTTGGGCGTGCAATCTGCACTCAAAGCAGCAGTTGTACAAGTGTGGGACACCTATATGGCTGAATTCACGATGGCTGATGCTGGATTGAAATCGGAGATGTTAGGAAACATCTTTCAAGATGCCGTTGGGTTTGCAGGATTGGAAATGCTGCGCCGCCTCATCGGTGCCGCGCATGTCAAAGATATAGAAGGTATTGTTGATCTCTCTCGAAAACTAAGTGTAGAGAGGGCAGCTCTTCGGTTCGGAACAACACTCGTCAAACAGCACCAATCTTTACGAGATGTCGCAGCGGTCATCGCGATGCTTATTTAACCATAGTAGTTTTCGCACCCGTTTCTTCCGTTGATGGAAATGGGTTTCGATGAAGTTGCACGCCATTTTAGATAGAGATGTAAATCTAAACAAAAACCGGTTTTTTGACAACGGAGAAAAACCAAGCAGAAACCGCCATAGTTAAAAATAAAAATATGAGAGACTACTATGAAATCCTTGGTGTAGACCGAGGTGCCACCCCTGAAGAAATCAAAAAAGCATACCGTAAACTCGCCATCCGATACCATCCGGACAAGAATCCCGGTGACAAAGCGGCGGAAGAGCGGTTCAAAGAGGCATCGAATGCGTATTCGGTACTCTCTGATCCCGAAAAACGACGTGTCTATGATACCCGCGGGCACGCAGGCGTTCACGGTATGGGGTTTGAAGGCTACCAAAATATGGACGATATCTTCTCGCACATAAACTTGGACGATCTTTTCGGTCGCGGGTTCGGTGGGTTCGGTGGATTCGACGATGCGTTCGGCGATGCGTTTGGACAACGGCGCACGACGGCTCCTACTCGTGGACGTGACATCCGTATGAACCTCAATATCCCTTTTGGGGATGCAGTGTTAGGCGGTAAGAAAGAGGTCAATGTCCAAGGGAAACGTATTACCCTTACAATTCCACCGGGCATTCAGGATGGGCAAACCTTACGCATTCAGGGACACGGAGAAACTGTCGGTGTCGGCACTGCTGGTGACTTGCTGGTGACAGTCTCTGTACAATCGCATCCGACATTGATTCGCGAAGGCATGGATCTGTTGACAGATGCGAAGATCTCTATGACGACGGCGGCGTTAGGCGGTTCTGTTCGGGTGCAAACGCTGACAGGTGATGTGGACCTGAAGATTCCAGTGGGGGCGCAACCTGGGCAACAACTACGTTTGCGCGGGCAAGGCGCGGCAGATGCTTCTGGACAGAAGGGCGATTTGCGGGTACGGTTGGTTGTGGAAATCCCAAAGTCTTTGTCGCGGAAGCAGCGGAGTCTGCTGAAAGAACTTGAGAAGACGTTATGAAAAATTCACCTTCTGAGTCTGATGCCGCACAATCGCTCAGTGGACAATTTGATACTGTCTCAAAACGCGTTATTCAACAAAATCCTGAGGACTGGATCAGGTTTACTCTTGGTATATCGGAGGCTAAGGTAATCGAAATTCTGGATACGGAGCAACCTACCGTTAGGGGACATCGTGCTGATAGTTTCATACATGTGGATATTCTTGGTAAAGAGGCTGTCATGCATTTTGAGTTTCAGACGCGCGATAGTACGCGGATTCCGATGCCGTACCGCGTAGTAGGCTACGCAGGCAGAGGTATTGAAACCTTTCAAAAACCTGTCTATTCACATGTTATCTATCTGCATCCAGATGCGGGACGCAATGACCCGGGGGAATACGTCCAAGACATGCTGGGGCATGAGATTACTATCAAATACAAGGTAATCAGACTCTGTGAATTAGAGGGACAAGCTGTTTTAGACGCGAAGTTATAGTAAAGCCCAAAAACATCTGAACACAATAGGGCTTGATACTTCACCGCCGCTGGCGAGGTTTCCTAACCTCGCCAATTCCTTAGTGTCCATTTAATTGTAGGCTTTACTATAAAAGGGTTAATTCCTTTCGCACCGCTAATGAAGCCACCGGAGGCGATGGATTCTAGTGGGTGGCTGCGGGAATGTGTCCGAGTTGCTGATAC
>JAKZUG010000081.1:0-4274 GCA_047516705.1 Candidatus Poribacteria bacterium
ATTTTTTCCACACAGACATTTTTGACACAGATAGCAAAAAAGAGAGAACATTTTATAAACTAAAGAAGGCACTTGCTAGGCTTGCAACTAAAAGAGGATGGACATTGGCACCAAAAGCAAATTAGGGGTTATACCAAACAAAGATGGGCGGATACGGAGATCCGCCCTTATAATTTAAAGTGGTTTGGTAGTACTTTTCTGTCGCATGCTTGCAGATATAGGATTTGTTTCTACTGAAGAGGTGCATGAAAAAATAAGTTTGCGGCTACTCTGGCAAAAGATCGAAACTAGTGTTCTGTCCACATTAAAATGATGGGTAAAAAGTATTTAGAGCGCGTCTGGATGCCGCGCTGTCCGCGCATCTTCTTGTAGGAGCGAGCTGTGCTCGCTACTTCTATACCCTTCAACTTTGACGTGATAAAGCACTAGCTATTACTTATAGGAAAGGGAGTACAACATGGCAAAACAGATTAACTATTCTGACATTTTAGAAACTGGCGATAACGAAATCTATGATATTCAGACGCACGCCGCCGGTCCCGAAGGCAGTCTTCCGCTCACGGCAGAGATGCTCCTCAATCGACCGAGTGGGGACATATTTGGCTTGACCCACAACGCCGCCATGGGCTGGGCTCCGACGGAGCTGCGGCGAGAGGAATTCCTGATTCTCAGCACACAAGGCGGTATCCGCGCCCCAGACGGCAGTCCGATCGCGCTCGGCTATCATACCGGACATTGGGAAGTCGGACTTCTGATGCAGGCGGTCGCGTATGAACTGAAGAAACTTGAGGGGATTCCGTTTGCGGGCTACTGCTCCGATCCATGTGACGGACGCACCCAAGGCACCGTCGGGATGATGGACAGCCTCGCTTATCGGAACGATGCCGCACAGATTTTCCGCCGACTTATCCGTTCGCTTCCGACGCGGAAAGGCGTCGTCGGTGTCGCCACCTGCGATAAAGGTTTACCGGCGATGATGATGGCACTCGCCTCAATGCGGGAATTACCGACTGTGCTCGTTCCAGGTGGCGTGACATTGCCACCTACGACAGGCGAAGATGCCGGGAAAATCCAGACTATCGGCGCGCGTTTCGCACACGGCGAAATTAGCCTGCAAGACGCAGCGGACATGGGATGCCGTGCCTGCGCAACCGCCGGCGGCGGCTGCCAATTCTTGGGAACCGCGGCGACATCACAGGTTATCGGTGAAGCGTTGGGAATGAGCCTGACACACACGGCGTTAGCCCCGTCCGGTCAGAACATCTGGTCAGATATGGGACTCCGTTCCGCACGTGCTGTCGTGAACTTAGCCGCGAAAGGGGTGACGATGAAGGATATCGTTACACCGGTAGCGATTCGGAACGCCATGGTCGTACACGCAGCGTTTGGGGGTTCAACGAATCTCCTCTTACATATCCCTGCCATTGCACACGCCGCTGGACTTGAACGTCCATCGGTGGACGATTGGACTGAAGTGAATCAGAGTGTCCCGCGCCTTGTTGATGTCCTGCCGAATGGACCGGTTGGGCACCCAACAGTCCGAGTTTTCCTTGCCGGTGGTGTTCCTGAGGTTATGCTCCACCTGAGAGAATTAGGATGTCTCAACGAAGACGTACTCACGGTAACAGGCGAAACCCTCGGTAGCAACCTCGATTGGTGGGCAGCCTCCGAACGGCGTGCACGCGTACGTGAAATTCTAAAAGAACAGGATAATGTTGTCCCTGATGATGTGATTTTAAGTCCAGATGCCGCGAAAGCAGCGGGATTGACGAGGACTGTAACGTTCCCGCGTGGTAACCTCGCCCCCGAGGGATCCGTCATTAAAAGCACCGCCATCGATCCGAGCGTTGTCGATGCCGATGGCGTGTATCGGATGACGGGACCCGCGCGTGTCTTCGTCCGGGAATCTGATGCGATACAGACACTCAAAGGTCAGGGTGAGCGTAACATGCAACCCGGTGACATCATGGTGCTGTGTTGCCGCGGTCCCCAAGGCACAGGCATGGAGGAAGTTTACCAGTTAACAGCAGCACTCAAACACCTTTCATTCGGTAAGAACATCGCTCTGATTACGGATGCGCGGTTCTCTGGCGTGTCAACCGGCGCATGTATTGGACACGTCGGACCGGAAGCACTCGCAGGCGGTCCCATCGGTAAAGTACTTGATGGCGACATAATTCAGATTGAGATTGACACCCGACGACTTGAAGGCAGTATTGATTTGGTCGGACACGGCAGTGAGCACTTCGGTGCCACAGCGGGTGAACGCGTGTTAGCGGAACGAGAGCCACGCGCAGATCTCGCGCCGGATGAGGCGTTGCCAGACGACACACGACTCTGGGCAGCGTTGCAATCTGTCGGCGGCGGCACTTGGGGCGGCTGTGTCTATGATGTAGACGCTATTCTCAATGCCCTGAATGGTAGTCAGTAATCAGTTTTCAGTTCTCAGTGACGTAGCAAAGGAAACATACTTATACCAATTCTGATTGACGGTTTCTCTTAAAGGAGTCTACTGTTTTTTGTTATGCTCGGTGCGGTTAGGAATGCAGATCGCATTTGGGCGCGTACGCCGCAAAACCGCACCTACCGGGGTCTGGGTGAACGGTGCGGTTAATGCAATATAAACTTTTAGAAATGGTATTACTTGAAAGCAAATCAGGTTTCCTTGGTTAAGCACTGATAACTGAGAGTCATTCCTCCGATAACTGGTAACCACTAAAGACGTTTTAGATATAGCGAGCGCGTCCCGTTACCCTCTTTAACCGATAACCGATAACTCTCACTGCGAGGCAAACTGATAACTACTAATGAAGTATTGGGCACCACCTCTGCTGTACATGGCACTCATTTTTGCCATCTCGTCCATGAAGCAACCACCGCTTCCGATGCCGGAATTTGAGTGGTTGACGATTGACAAAATCTACCACTTTATCGAATACACCATACTCGGTGGCTTGGTAGCACGCGCATTTCTGAAAGCGAAACCTTCGGTAGTGCCATCACAACTGGTATGGGGTCTGGCAGCGGTGCTCTCTATTCTCTATGGCGCGAGCGATGAATGGCATCAAACCTTCGTTCCCGGTAGACTCGCTACCGTTGCAGATTGGGTGGCAGATGTACTCGGATCAATTGCGGGGGTGCTGGGTGCCTATCTCTATTATAAGAAAAAGCAGCCTTAATAGTTATCAGTTGTCACGTTGTCAGTACCTCGTTTGTGGCAGGTGAGAACGTCTTTACCACTACAAACCTCTTTAACTGAAAACTGAAAGCCTGCGCAGCAGGCGGACTGACAACTACTAAAAAAGGAATTAATATGAATCCACTTGTTAACTTGAAAGTGCCAGAGGGGTCTATTGCTGTTCATTGGTTTGAACAGAGCAGTTTTGCCTTGAAGGATTCAACTGGGACTATTGTCCAAATCGATCCCTATTTTCCACGGCAACGTCCGGCTGATCGTTTTATTCATACCGAACCACCACTTGATGAATCGGCACTTCCAACCGATTTTGTGCTCTTGACACACGCACACGGAGATCACACCTGCCCAGAATCCATACGTCGGATGTGGAAAACTTCCAATGAGATACAGTTTGTGGGACCCGAAGAGAGTGTGCGTCAAATATCAGCAGAAACAGATGTCGCCGCCGCGAACATCTCGGAGATCCGTGCCGGAGAATCCACGACACTCAACGGTCTCACCGTACATGCCGTCTACGCCAAGCCACCAGACGGTGATGCATCCGCTGACATTGCACCCCCCGATGTCACGCACTTAGGATACATCATCGCCAGCAATGGCGTAACGCTTTACTTCAGCGGCGATCCAATCAATAATTTCGCAGAACACGACGAACTGATTTCAGCGGTGGCAGCACATAAACCGGACATCGGTTTTCTGACGAACCATCCGACAGAGGGTGAATTTCCGTTCTACGACGGGTGCGTCAAAATGGCGACGCGGATCGGACTGAAGCATGCAGTTCCGGTGCATCGTGCCTGTTTTGTTACCCGTGATTATGATCCAAACGAATGGGCAGCACAGTTTCCGTCAGGTGGTCCCGAACCGTTGATTATTGAGAGAAATTCACATATTATTTATCAGTAGTTGTCAGTTATCAGTTGTCGGTTGTCAGTTATAGTAAAGCACATAATTACTTGGACATCAACGGAATGGCGGGGAATGTAAAGCAAAGACAAATTGTGCTTTAATAGCACAATTTCAAACCCCGCCAGCGAGGGAGGGGTTGTTGTTTCCTAAAGTGTCAACATATTTT
>JAKZUG010000082.1:0-5985 GCA_047516705.1 Candidatus Poribacteria bacterium
GTTGAGGGATGGCGTACACCCAACGGCACGCTGTTCCTACCAGCACCAGAAGGCTACGAACGCGACAAACAGATCATGGTATTGGCGGTGAATTATCAGACGAGCGCGGCTTTTTTCCAATCCGCTTTCGATGAAAACACAGCCCATATCGTGGAGGCGATTTTGGGAGCAAATGTCGAAATCTTCGGTGGCGGGCAGTGCCTCTATAAGGAACCAGTCGGTGGACACCCGAAGCACCTGCATCAGGATTCTGCGTATTTTGAACACCGCTATCAAGGTCCGGTCGGCATTCTGAGCTACGTCGTGGATACCGACTTGGTGAATGGGGCGTTACACGTTGTGCCGGGTTCACACCGACTCGGACAACTTAAACATATTGATACGTTCTCGCATCTCGGTCTGGAGGAGGATGAGTGGCCCTGGGAGAGCGCGCTCCCTGTTACTGGCAAAGCCGGCGATTCAATCTTCTTTAACGTCAAGACCGTACACGGTTCCAAACAGAATATGTCGGATAAACCGCGTCCGATTTTCATCAACCGTTACCGCCGGACAGATGACTTTGTGATCATTGGCGGGACAACAACAGCAAATCGCGCAGAAGCAGAAAAACGTGCCGCCGCAGCTGAGGAAGCAAAAAAAGCATCAAGTGATCGCGGCTTAATGTTACGAGGATTCCGACCCTTTGCTGTATAGAGGCGATACAGATAGATATGGAAAACCGCTCCTCCGAGGAGCGGTTTTTTGTTGTGTCCTTTACGGTTCCAGTTCCCAGATGAGAACCGTCCCGTCCTCACTTCTACTAGCGAGTGTTTGTCCATCAGGACTGAAGGCGATAGAATTTACCTCTGAACTATAGCCAGTGATGGTCTGTCGAAATTCAGATTTTTGGATGTCTGTAGTATCTATATGCCATAAATGAATTTCAGATTCATACATCGCAGCAAGTGTGCGTCCATCGGAGCTGAACAAAAGGCTGTGGAAAGATCCATCTCCTGTCAGTGTTGTTTTCTGTTGTCCAGTGTCAGTGTCCCAAAACACAATTTCATGACCACTTGAGGCAGCGAGTGTCTGTCCATCAGGGCTGAAGGCAATAGACCTAATAGGTTTTATCGGATAATCGACCAGTTTGGGAATGCCATTGGAGAGCATAATCATTTTTACATACTTTGGATCTCCTATGAGTGCTTTTTTTAGTTGTCCTGTCTGTGAATCCCATAACTCAATTGTAGAGTCGTTCCAGCGTGCACTCGCGATCGTTTGCCCATCGGGCGAAAACACCGGACGTGGATAAGAGCTCTGAATACCTAATCTCATTTTGATTTTTCCGGTATCGGGATCCCACAAGCGAAGTTCATTCCTACTTGCACCAAAGAGAATAGTCCCGTCGGAATTGAAGGTAATACTATCAGTTCCGATTGTATCTTCCAGACTTGCCTTAAATTCACCAGTATCAATGTCCCACAACCGAAAATCCATATTTTCCCGACTCATAATTGTCTGTCCATTCGGACTGAACATCACTCCGCCTACAATTTTATGCGGCATCCGAATCTGTCTGTGTTTCCCCGTTTCAATGTCCCACAGCCGAATCACCCCCTCAAAATCGCCACTCGCAAGCATCTTCCTGTCGGGACTAAACGCAATAGAAGTCGCCCTCTCTGTATAGCCTTCAAAAGTTGTTTTGAGTTGTCCGGTGTGTAAATCCGAGAGTTCAATCGATTTGTCTTCATTACCGCGCTTCGCGAATGTCTGCCAATCAGGGCTAAAAACGACGTTTGTTTGTCCTTTCAGCAGTTTCTATGCTTTCCCTGTCTGTACATCGTATAGCCAAATCCCAATTGAACTCATCACAGCGAGTTGCGTGTTGTCAGGCGAAAACTTATAATTTGCTATTTTCCCCTTTCCAAGCCGCATCTTTGCACCTTCAGGCAGTTCCCATCGGATGTAGTCTTGCGCGAAGGCATGCGCGGAAAAGAGTCCGCTAATAAACAGTAGTGTAAAGATAAAAAGACGCATCGGTTTCATAAGTCGGATGCTCCTCAAATAACACTTGTAGGATTACATGCCACAGTCTCGTTTTCGCTGTCGTCGTTAACCTAACTGATACAGCATCAGATAGATAATCACGCCTGTTACCGAGACGTATAACCAAATAGGGAAGGTAATTTTTGCGATGCGACGGTGTGCATCAAACCGTTCGCGCCATGCCAAGTAGAGGGTACGCAACGCCAACGGCACGATGACAAACGCCAAAATGATATGCGAAATCAGGATAGTAAAATAGACAGGACGAATCCATCCCTGCTGTATAAACGGCTTTGACCCCGCGTTGGCGTGATAGATAACGTAGGAGACAAGAAAAAGCACTGACACGCCAAAAGCCGCGAGCATACAGTTTTTATGTGCCGTGATTTTTCGCTGCCGAATGAACACATACCCGGTCATCAGTAAAATGCCGCTAATTGTGTTTAGTGTCGCATTGACCGTCGGCAGGTCTGAGATTTCAAGCACGTCTTCTCCTTCCGTTACCGGGGCCACCGATAGGCTTGCGCACCCTTGGAATTTTCTAACGCAAACTTCCATCGTTGACACCACGTCTCATATTCGGTATTACCGGCTTCTGGTCGCAGACGGCTTCGCATGAGGAACGCAGGATAGAAAGGACGACCCGTCGGTTGATAGACATCGTGGTAACGCAGATCGAAACTCCATCGGACACTCTCCGATTCGTTCGGTTTCGCGCTGTGGAGCGTGTAATTGTGGAACAGGATAACGCCGCCTGCCCGAATCGGCAACGGTTTCGGTGTGAGGTCAGAGGGTTGATGTTCCGGTAGTACCGCCAAACCACTCTCGGTCCAATCGTGCTTAAAGAGTCCCATCTTATGACTACCCGGCATCACTTGTAGACACCCGTTTTCCAGCGTCGCATCCACGATCGGAATCCAGACGGTTAGCATAAAATAGGGGTCAGTATCGGGCCAGCACACACCTGCATCTTGGTGCCAAGGGGTGGGTGCTCGTTGTGAACTCCGTTTCGGCAAGACTGCGCGGATATGTTGGATCGGATTGCAGATAATCTCGGAACCGACAAAAGACTCGGCAAGGTCAAGGATTTTGGGGTTTTTGAGGAAGTTGAACGTCGCTTCGCCGCGTGCCTGCATAATATCCAGATTTGCTGTTACTTCTTGTGCCTCATTCGCAAGGTGAAGCAATCGTTCCGTAAACGGTTTATCGGTGTGTGTGTCACTAACTTTCTCCTCCGCACGCAATTTCTCGGCGCGTTCTGCGATAATGCCCTCGTATTCAGCAATCACGGGACCCAGATCGTTTGCATCAAGCACATCTTCGAGCAACAGATACCCGTTGTCGTGAAAGAAGGAAACCTGAGATTCAGTTAAACGCATAATTACGTCCTCCTCGCGTTATGGGCTACCCCCACCGCTGTTCTGGTGGATCGAAGACAAACCCGTGGAAAAACTTTCTCTGTTCTGGCGAGAGTTGCTTGTTATAGAAGTCTTTGGGATACCCCCAATGTTCTTGCGAGGCGATCATCCATGGATGTTCGTAGGCATAATAGAGCATTTCACGCCTGCCCTCTGGTTTCGTGAAGATGCCAGAGGAATGCCAGACCGCATTGTGGAACAGAATCGCACTCCCCGGCGGGGCACACACCTCAAGCACACCGGGATATTTGTATGGATACCGCAGATCTTCATGGTTCGGGTCATACATCGCTGTGTGGCTGCCCGGTATGAGCCACAGATTTCCCTGTCCGCCTTCTGTCATATCTGTCAGATAATAGCCGACCTTGAGTTGTAAAAACGGTATTGGACGTAGGTTACGATAGCCTTCATCGTGTCCGTCAATGTGCCAACCCATAGAACGTTCCATAAACTCTGAGCCGTGTTCAACAATAGCATCCGACGCGTGGTGATGTGGCATCTTATTGAGCAGCCCCGTGACGTATGGCAGCATCGATTGCCAATCCAGAAGTTCCAAGAACGCTGGATGATCACCGAGGATATAGAAGATACGCGTGCTCTTCTCACCGTGAATATGTGTCATCCCTGTTTGGGGTAACCCTTTCTCCTCACGTTCCCGCCGCATCTCAATAGATTCAGCGAGGGCACTCCTAAGTGTTTCAACATGTGAAAATGCAAGGAAATTTTCCAAGACGAGATAACCGTTGTTTTCAAAGAAAAATTTTTCGGCATCAGTCAGTTCGTGTGCCATACAGTAAACCCTCTTTTCTTTCGCTTGTGGGGCTTCCTTCTCTTTGCGGGCGAGGTTTGAAACCTCTTCACTTCCAAGAATCTTGCTTCTCAGTCTCTCAATATTTTACTATAAATCAAATAATTGTATAGCGTTTTCACCAAAAATTCGTGCTTTATCTGCTTCAGGGATAGGCATCTCCTCGATTAAACGGACAAATCGCGGCATATCCACCCATGGATGGTCTGTTCCAAACAGCAGGCGGTCCGCGCCGGAAAACTGATAGGCGTACTGCAATGCTTGTGCCGATGGCGACACGGTATCCAGATAGATACGATGTAGATACGCACTCGGCGGTTGTGTTATGTTGTCTCTGGCTCTGCCCAATACCTCAGTCTGGTGGTCAATCCTGCCGCTCATATACGGTAAAATACCGCCAACGTGTGGCATCACGAGTTGGAGGTGTGGATGGCGTTCGAGAATCCCGCTCAGAATCAACCGCAACAGCGCGAAGCTGTTATCCACCTGTAATCCCATCATACCGATCATCCAATGATCTTTGATTGCCTCACCCCACGTTGGCACAGTGGGATGCATGACAATCGGCACCTGTAATGTTTCGGCATGTGCATAGATCGGTTCAAATTCTGACGCATCAACAGGTTTACCGCCGATATGGGAATAGAGCATTATACCACGAAACCCGAGCTGCTTCACCCGATTCATCTCTGTTATGGCTTCATCTGGGTTTTGCCACGGAAGACACGCCAATCCTGCGAATCGGTTTGGGTATATGTCCACAAGTTCAGCGATGGCATCGTTGATCGCTTGCGCACCCTTGTTTCCTAATTCAGGTGCGAGCATACACGGTGGCGGGATATTTGTGCTGAGCAGTGCCATATCAACACCTGCTTCGTCCATGTCTTTAAGTTTGCGTTTCGGATCGTATGCTTCGGCTTGTAGGCGAAATGTTTGGACATCGCCGTACGTAACGACAGCCTCACTGCCGCTGCGGATGACTTGCGGAGGATGCGGATTCTGCGCGAGGATTTCAATATAGGTGTCTGGAAATATATGGCTCTGGCAATCAATTCGCATTTTTCTAATCGAAAGTGTATATTTTCGTATATCATTTAGTATGCCATGTTTAACCTTTTTTTTCAAGGTGTCTTTTCTAAATCGCAGAGCCATTCAGTTTTTCATTTTTGTCATATTTCCCCGTCTTCGCTGATGCTGTTTGTAACCCGGCCTTAGCATAAGGAACCGTCCGTAATCAGCGTAATACACGAAAATCCCTGATTCAGACCACCGACTACTGAAAACTGAATACTATTCCTCTGACGACTGATAACTGAAAACTGAATGGCTCTGGATTTTATTTGACTTATGTATCCGAACATGGTACTATAAAAGTCGTATTAAGACATCAATTTTAGCAGGGCATACAATCTTTAACAACATGATGTGAAGGAAACAGCCTATGAAAGCAAAAAACATTTTTATTACACGCACCTGTTTATTGATGCTAATTTTGGGAACCCATCAAAGCATTGATGCACAACAAAATATCGCACAAGAGACGTATGCTATTTTTGAGACCCGTTGCCTTAATTGTCACGGACAATTTGGGGCGTATGCAGACGATTTTGTGATACAGCACGAAACGCTGATGGAAATACAGACAGTCATTCTGGGAAATCCTAGTGCTTCCGAGCTCTATAAACGACTGCTTGGAGATACGGCACGCGGACCGCAGATGCCGCTCGAACAGCC
>JAKZUG010000083.1:0-8800 GCA_047516705.1 Candidatus Poribacteria bacterium
TCGCTTTCAGAAACCGTATAGTTTCGAGGCAGCATCTGAACCCACCATTGAAATCGTTGACACCCCTATCGTCCTTGATATGGATTCAAAACCGGATATGCGAAATCAGCCAGGGCGTGCTGGAGCCACCGGTAAAAGCAATGATTCCGGTTTGCAGCCTTCTGAGACGCTTCTAACATCTGAGGCACAAGGGGATTCTCTCATACCTTCCACACCGCGGCGGATACAGGCAATCGGTCCACAAGGGAGTCACGTTTTTGACATCTTTGCGACATCTGGCGGCACACTCTACGCCGCTACACAAACAGGTATCCACAGATTGACAACGGATGAGACTGCGTGGACACTCGTCAACACGAACCTACCAATCCCCGAAAGCAGAATGTCCATGGCAGAACATGGTGGAATTCTCTATATTGTCTCTACTGATGAAATCTTCGCTTCAAGGGACAATGGCGAGACATGGAACGCTTTTGTCCCCGACCAGAGGGGCATGCTGTTGGACTCATCATCACGGATGAAGCACAAGGTACCGGTTCACAAGCGAGTATTACAATGTATCTTGTCCTGCGAGATAAAGGTGTTTTCCGATCTATGGATGCGGGTGCACAGTGGAATCCCCTTAATGAAGGATTGACAGGCAAACGCATTTACACAGTCGCTACCATTGGAAACACGGTGTTTGCCGGTACAAACGAGGGACTCTATCGCCTCAACTCAGGGACTTGGGAACGAGTGCCGGAAGATGCCTTCAAAGTTAACTAATCCTTAACGACAGACTTTACACTGCTATAGAACGGCGCGGGATGTTTCACATCTCCCTTGAAGCAGAGGGATAGATAGAAGCGATCTCCCGATCGGGACCTCTGTTTACTTAATCTTCACCAAACCTCACCAACGAAGAAAGGGAAACTATAGGCGGATTAGATGCGCCTATCAGATTCCGTTTTTTCCTGCAAAAAATGTGTGGATTGTGATAGAATAGAGGCACACTGGACGCAGCTTCCTTATGCTGGATACGACGAGGTATGTGGTTTAAAATCACACCATAGGTGTCAATTTAGGGATTTTTGACAGCGTTTTAGCAATTAAAAATATAAACATGTCGCCCTTACAGGGAAACCTGACTTTTTGCTCGAAAACGCTGCTATAAACATACTGAAGAAATACCCAAGCAAATAAACCCTACGGGACTAAAGGGCGTTTTCCGATAGGTAAAGTTTAAGTCCCGGCGCGGTTAGAATGCAGATCGCATTTGGGCGAGCACGTCGCAAAACCGCACCAATAAATGCCGACAATATGAAAATTACCGACGTTAAAACCTACAACTTACGCTACCCACTCGTTGAACCGTTTGCGAATTCACGCGGTTGGACGAACACGCGCACTGCTGTTGTTGTCGAAATCCGCACGGATGCCGGGATTACCGGTTGGGGTGAAGGTGTAAGCGTTCCATCCGCCTCGTCAATTGAAACACATCTGATTGGACAATCGCCTTTTGAAACGGAACGGATATGGGAGGCGATGCGCGGAAACATCGGTGCCTTAAGCGGAATCGACATCGCACTCTGGGACATCATGGGCAAAGCACTCGATATGCCAGTTTACAAACTCCTCGGGGGCGCGTTCCGATTGAAAATTCCTGCTTACGCGAGTGGCCTTTTCAAGAAAGATAAACACGACATAACCGAAGCGTTGATGGACGAGGCGAAAGGCTATGTTGATGCAGGATTTCCTGCTGTCAAGATGAAAATAGGTTTCGGTGAGACTTATGATGTAAAGAACGTCGCCGCAGTCCGACGCGCCATTGGCGACGATACGCTCTTCGCTGTCGATGCAAATTGTGGGTACGATGTCGGCACGGCGATTGACGTTGGACAAAAGATTTTAGACTACGACCTCTTTTGGTATGAGGAACCGATTACCAGCGACGATGTCGCAGGCTATCGGGAAATCCGACGCGCACTGAATGTGAGAATTGCTGGCGGTGAGATGCTACAAGGACGTTGGGCATTCCGCGACCTACTCCAGAAACGCGGACTGGATATTGTGCAACCAGATATTAGCATCGCAGGTGGCTTCACGGAATGCCGAAAAATCGCGGCTATGGCGAGTGCAAACTACGTTCGAGTGCTACCACACATGTGGGGCAGCAGCATCCGTCTCGCATCCACGTTGCACTGGCAAGCCACACTCCCAGACACACCGCAGGCACTTAACCCGATCCCTTCACTGTTGGAGTTTGATATGACCGAAAATCGTCTCCGAACGGCACTGGCACAGCAACCGATAAACGCCGTTGATGGATACGTTGACGTTCCACAAGCACCCGGTTTGGGAATTGAGATCAACCGAGAAGTGTTAGAACAGTACGCCTAAAGATCTATCCACCGGAGATATATTTTTCCTAACAGCATTGTATCATCAATTACAAACCTTATTACATACAAAAACCGGTTTTTCGACAACGGAGAAAAACCGAGCAGAGACCCAATGATTAAAAATATGAAAAAACGCATCCTATTTGTTGTATGCCTCTTACTTTTATCCGTATTTAGCGTGTTCTTCCTCTATCATTTCCGCGTCGAAGCGGATGCGCGCACACAGCAGTCTGCAAACGGTGTCTCTTTTTCACACGACCTATTTGATCAGGTTTTGCAAGAACACGTCGATAAAGAGGGACGGGTTGATTATACAAAACTGAAGGCGAATCCTGAAAAATTTGAGAGATACTTGGATCTGTTAGCGATTGCAAAACCCACGGAATTGTCCTATAATGCACAGTTAGCGTTCTGGGTCAACGCTTACAACGCGCTCGTCATTAAGGGGGGCATTGATCACTACCCCACAACGAGTGTCCGAAAAATTAAATGGTTCGGCGGATTTTTTTATCGGCTTAAGTTCCAAGTCGCGGGTCAAACTTACTCGCTCAATCAAATTGAACACGACATTATCCGCACAGAATTTGTGGATCCGCGTGTTCATTTCGTCCTCGTGTGCGCTTCTACCAGTTGTCCGCCTTTGGAAAACCAAGCGTTTTCTGCCGAAACCATTGAGGAACGCCTTGAGACTGCAACGCTCAACTTTATTCAAAAACCTGATAAAGTCAGGATAGACCGATCTAAACGCGAAGTCCATCTCTCAAAGATTTTCAAGTGGTATAAAAACGATTTTAACGAAGGTTACGATGGCGTAGCGGATTTTCTCGCCGATTACCTGCCACCCGAAGACGCAGATTTTGTATCAGCAAACGATGTCAAATTCCACTATATGGACTACGATTGGACCCTGAATGATAAACGCTAAAAAGGAGACTTTTATTTATGGTAAATACTGCCGTTATCGGCTATGGATATGCTGGACGCGCTTTCCATTGCTATCTCGTCGGCTTGGCAGATGGATTGAATCTTTACGCCATCGCTACGCGGAATGCTGAGCGTCGCGAAACTGCACGCGAGGCATACCCAAACGCACAGAGTTATCAAACGATTGACGAAGTGCTCGCAGACGACGCGATCGACCTCGTCGTGTTAGCCACACCACACGACACACACGCCGAACTTTCAATCAAAGCGATGGATGCAGGTAAGCATGTCGTAACAGACAAAATAATGGCGATGAATACACCCGAAGCAGACGCAATGATCACCGCCAGCAAACGAAACGATGTTCTGCTCAGCGTCTTTCATAACCGTAGATGGGATTGGGACTATAACACCGTTAGAAAGATTATTGATGACGGCTTGCTCGGAACACCTTATCTCTATCAGGTTGCGATTATGCGTTACGGCGCACCCGGTGGATGGCGTGGCATCAAAAGCCAGAGTGGTGGTATCCTTTACGACTGGCCCGCACACTTCGTTGATCAGGCACTGCAACTTGTAACGGCACCCGTTGAATCTGTCTTCTGCGATATTCACTACAACACAAGGTGGGACACAGATATCGGCAACTATGGAAACCTCATCATCAAATTTGAGAACGATGTCCGGTATCAGATTGAGATCGGCAACCTCTCCAAAGCGGAGAAACCGCGCTGGTATATCGTCGGCGATTTAGGTGGGTTAATCAAATACGGACTCGACCCACAAGAGGGACCGATGCGGGAAGGGAACATTGATGCCGCACAACAGGATCCCAAAAACTATGCCAAAGTCTGGACGGAGGCGGGTGGCGAGAACCGTGAGATTGTCGTCGAAAGCATCCAGACGACATGGAAATCCTACTATCAGAACATCGCAGATGTACTGAACAAAGGCGAGGAATTGGCCGTCAAACCGGAAGAAATCCGCAAACTGATGCAGGTCTACGACGCAGCGATGCAATCTGCAGATACCGGAGAAACCGTACGAATCTCGTAGGAAACGATACTGATACAAGAATGCCAAATCGTTCAGATTATGGACAACAGTGTTCATTTCTTGACCGGATTGCACCTTGGAATTCCGAGAATCGGCGTGGTAATCGCCTTTTCAGGTTGGCATCGTATTTGCTATGTATCATACTAACAAACAACTTGTCGATAAGGGAGAAACACAATGAAAACGAAAATACAGTATGGATTCATACTGATCTTACTCCTTATGTTTGCCGTTATACAAAACGGTATAACCGACCATCATGGGACAGACACGTCAGAATATCACGAATTAAACAAACAAGTCATCGCAAGCATCGACAGCGGGTTAGAATGGCTGAAGGGACAACAAGCAGAAGACGGATTATTTGCCAATCATCCCGGAATAACAGCACTTGCACTCACCGCTTTTTTGCGGCATCCAACGAAAAAATACGCAGAGGCAGACCATCCTTTTATCCAGAAGGGGATTCAGCGGTTGGTCAAGATGCAACAACCGAACGGTGCAATCTACGATATTGAGATGCAACCTGCACTGCCGAATTACAATACTGCTATCTCTGTCATGGCACTTTCCTCAACCGGCAACCCGAAATATACCGAAGTTATTGAAAAGGCACAAGGCTTCCTAAAGAGCCTACAGGTCCAAGATGAAGAGAGCGCCTATTATGGCGGGATCGGCTACGGCAGCCGCCAAGACGTGAAAGACCTCTCTAACCTGAACCTCGCTATCCAAGCATTGAAGGAGAGCGGTTCCGACGATCAAGAAGTCTGGGACAAGGCAATCAAATTTCTCGAACGCACCCAGAATCGAAGTGAGAGCAACGATCAGAAGTGGGCAGGCAACGATGGCGGTTTTATCTATTCGCCTGATGGTGAGAGTAAAGCCGGGACAGATGCTGCTGGAAGTCCACGCTCATACGCCAGCATGACTTATGCTGGGTTATTGAGTTTCATCTACGCGAATGTTGATAAAGACGATGAACGCGTCCAGGCCACTTTCAAGTGGATAAAGGAACATTTTACGCTCGAAGAAAACTACGGTATGGGCTCACAAGGTTTATACTATCACTATCACACCATGGCGAAAGCGATGCGGCTTTATAATCAATCAACCTTTGTGGACGCGAAAGGTATCTCACACGATTGGTACCGTGAATTCGCAGAAAAGATGATCGAATTGCAAAAACCAGATGGATTCTGGGTAAATGAGGAAAGTCGCTGGATGGAAGCGGATCCGAGACTCGTAACTGCTTATATAGTGCTCGCCCTTGACACTGCTTATCCAAAATAGGTCCGACCTGTCCTATAATGCTTTCCATAGCGCGAGAGGTAAAGCATGTATCAGTCAATCAAAGTGTCCGCGATTTCACTCAAGCCTATCAAATGGGACAAAGCCTCCAACACTGAAAAATTGGAGGCTTTCTTCGTTGAAGCTGCCAAGGATACCCCACAGCTGATTTTGGCAACCGAGGGTGTATTGGAAGGCTACATCGTCATGGATGTCATTGAAGGCAAAGCCACCCCAGAGGCGATGTTTGACATCGCAGAACCGCTTGATGGTGCGACCATCCAACGATTCCGTCGGCTTGCCCAGCAACTCAAAACGTGCCTCTGCTTCGGTTTCGCGGAGCGGTGTGGCACCTCTGTTTACAATTCTGCTGTGTTTATTGATAGCAACGGTGAGATCTGCGGCACCTATCATAAAACACAGTTCGCCGAAGGCACACACCCCTCGTGGAACTTCAATTGTATCGGCGAAACAATTCGTGCGTTTGATACACCCTTCGGACGTGCCGGCATCTTAATCTGCAACGATCGGTGGAATCCATTGATTGCGCGTACGCTGGTCTTAGATGGCGCGCGATTCCTGCTGATCCCCTCCTACGGCTCGAAAGGTAAGGCACAGAATCAAACCGTTCTCGCCAGAGCGCGCGAAAACGGCGTACCGATTGTAGAGGCAAACGTCGGCATGAACCTTATAATCAGCAAAGGTGAAATCGTCGCATACAAATGGGGAAACGACCAGATTAGCACGGCATTCATTGATATTCCGTATCCGCCTTCAACCGAGGCCGCACGCCAATCGGAGCAGGCGTACTTACAGGCACAGGGACCTGAGATGGCGGCACGCTATCAGAAGACAATTGCTCGGACGAAATCTAAGAATCTAACCCGGTAATCCCGGTCTCTGCATTCTCCCTTTTCGTTGGTGAGGCTTCCCAACCTCACCAACGCATCGTAAACACATCGCTCACGTTTAACCCAACCGAAGACCGATTTTCCCTGCTACCACTGACTTCCACACCAGCCAAAATGAACGCTTGCAACCGCGTAGATGAAACTCGTATAAACCTATTAGCGTTAATTTAGTCAAACATTTGCGGTGAAATACAGAAATATGTATACACCTACTGGTAGGGCTATTTAGTTTTGGGATTTCTAACTATTTTGATCGAAATATCGCCAGCACAGCTTGCTCCTACGGGGATATGTCGGGATTCGGAGATCCCTCCTACAGAAGAACTAAACGACCCTTACCTACTGGTAGACGCTCTTTACATGTAGGTTTATTTGATTGTATAACGTTCGTTAATTTTAAATTTACAATAAATTAACTCAATAATAAATTAAAAGATACACTAATAGATACGTTAAAACGCTTAGGAGGAAATATGCGTTTAATTGAAGGGCTATCTATTGGGGTCGCTGCGATTCGAGCGCACAAAATGCGTTCATTATTGACGATGTTAGGAATTATCATCGGTATTGCGGCGGTCCTGGCAATGATAGCCATCGGTGACGGTGCTAAGGAAATCGTGATGAATGATGTCGAAAAATTAGGCGGCGCGACACGGATCACACTTTATCACACATCTTACAAACGGGAAAATAATAGGTGGATCCGCATCCGTAGCAACGAATACATGAAATATGAAGACGCGTTGGCAATCGAGGCAGAATGCCCATCCGTGAGCGCAGTCGCACCGAGAATCCCAGAGTGGAGAGACATTTTGATTCAGGGTCCAGGCGGCACAGAAACCCGTGCAGGCTATAACGGTGTAGATGCCAACTACCAAACCGCAATGAATTGGGACCTCAGAGAGGGACGCTTCATTACAGACGAAGATGTCGAAAATGCAACAAAAATCTGTGTCCTCGGAGACGAAATAGCGGCTGAACTCTTTGGCAATCAATCACCGTTAGGACAAGAGATTAAAATTGCACGGAATGTCCGATACCGCGATCAGTGGGGAAGAAGACGCCGAGAGCGTTTGACCGAACGTTTCGTGGTCGTCGGCACACTCGTACCGAGAGGCAGAAGTTTAAGGTTCGGCATGAGTTACGATAACCTCGCTTTTATCCCGATATCAACTGTACAAGACCGCCTCACGGGTAGCGATCGGGTTTCGGATATTATGGTTTTCGCGAATACCATTGATGACATCCAGCAAGCAACTGAAGAGGTAAAAACAGTTATCCGAAAACGACACAACGATCAGGACGACTTCATCAAAATCCGAGCGATGCGTTCAGGCATGGCACAGTTAGAGCGAATCAGCAAAGTGATCAAAATCGCTTTGGGAAGTATCGCCGGGTTCTCGCTCCTCGTTGGCGGTATCGGTATTATGAATATGATGTTAGTCTCCGTCACTGAGCGTACTCGCGAGATCGGCTTACGAAAAGCCCTTGGTGCCAAACCTTTAGACATCCTTGCACAATTCCTAATGGAGGCAATAATAATGTGTGGTGTCGGTGGCGCAATCGGGGTTGGATTAGGTATCTTTGCTGGCGAAGGTATGGCGATGCTCGCTGTCAAAATTGCCAAAATCGTTCCCGAATGGCCCTCGGTTATCTCAACGCAATGGGTACTTATCTCCGTATCATTCTCCGCAGCGATTGGCATCTCGTTTGGTATCTATCCCGCGATAAAAGCCTCTATCATCCCACCGATTGAGGCATTACGTAAAGACTAAAAATA
This sequence comes from Candidatus Poribacteria bacterium, assembly GCA_047516705.1. Classification (GTDB taxonomy): domain Bacteria; phylum Poribacteria; class WGA-4E; order WGA-4E; family WGA-3G; genus WGA-3G. Next base: position 8,340 of record JAKZUG010000083.1, read on the forward strand.
CAGCTATCCAGCCAATATCTGTTCTTGTAGGCGCGCTTCCAAAACGCGCCTTCCTGCATCAAATCCACAACCTCATCTCCCGACCTCGGAATTCATAACCAAGACACAGTAAACCTATTTTCCTTAATTACGTCAAATATTGAAGTGCTTAATGGCAATACAGCTGCCAAAAACTTTAGGAGGAGACATGCGTTTAATTGAAGGGCTATCTATCGGGTTCTCCGCAATCCGCGCAAATAAAATGCGCTCGTTGCTGACGATGCTCGGTATAATCATCGGTGTCGCAGCGGTTCTTGCGATGATTGCGATCGGGGACGGTGCTAAGGTGATTGTGCTGAAAGATGCACAGAAATTAGGAGGGGCAAACCAGTTTACGATGTACCGAACATCGTATAAACGAGAAGGTGGACGATGGGCTCGCATCCGTAGCAACGAATACTTGGAATACGGCGATGTACTCG
>JAKZUG010000084.1:0-3673 GCA_047516705.1 Candidatus Poribacteria bacterium
TGTCTGTGTTGGTTGGATTGTTAACCTCGGCGCGATGCCGACTTGATGCCCCAAGAGCGTATCGCGCCACACACTCCCCCGTTCTTACCGTAGCCCTGTATCCCTATTGCTTGCTCCGTCCACGAAACCGACCCTCTCTAATCTCCAAGAAACGTCGCCATCGGGAGACTGCTCCTTTTTTTCTTGACAAAATTGCGTGATCGGACTATATTACCTTTTTATAATCCAACTTGCTACTTACGAAATTTTCGGTATGCAGACCGGTTTTTTATGAAAAAGTTTCAGGATTCGCGGAGTTTTGTAGCGTAAATTTTCAGTTTGCGCACGCATTATGCAGAATATAGCAGGTTATGCTACAAAGGTGGCAACTTAGATAAATGGATCTATGGTAGCTTGTGTTCTGTTCGTAATAGAGTCTTCAACCGCACATAACGCGTTGGAAAATTAAGGAAACTGTGATGAACAGCAACAACATCGTTTTGGATACCGAAGTTTTCAAGGAAATCGTCGGAAAACTTGCCACAGATGCCCCGCGGCTACTGAAAAATTACACCAAGACCGCGCACCTCGCGCATCAACTCGAACGACTCGACTTACGAACCGCCCTCCAGCGACCTGAGTTCACAATCGCAATCATAGGGCGAATGAGTTCAGGAAAATCTCTGCTCCTCAATACCCTCCTTGACACAACCGTTCTTCCAGTCGGTGTAAACGAAACCACAGCAACCGTCAACTGGTTATCCTACGCAACCGGCGATCCGTGTCAGTATTTCCGAGTGCATCGTCGCAACGGTAGCACTGAACTCCAACCCCTTGAAAACATCACAGATTGGACCGATGAACACCCGAACACCCGCGAGACCAAATACCTTGAATTTTTCGTCGATTCACTCTTTCTCAAGGACACCAATTTCGTTGATACCCCCGGCACACAGACCAATAAACCCGGGCACGAAAAAACGACCCGAGAATTCATCACCGCTAAACTTAACCCCGAACCTGAGGACGAAACACTTCAATACGGCGGTTTTGCTTCGGCAATCCTCTACGTGATGGGTTCCGTTGTCGCTAAGGAACACAACGTTGGGCTCCTGCAACTTTGCGGCATGAACACTCGATTGCCCGGTTCATATCCCGAAAACAGTATCGCCGTTTTCCAGAAATGGGACACTGAAGGACAACCGCATGAGGATCCGTTAGCAATCGCTGCGAAGCATCGGCAACGCTTATTGATGCAATTGAATGCAGAGGTTTCCGAAGTGCTTCCAACCTGCCCGCCGGCGGCTATCGCAGCGAGATACATCGACGATCTCGATCTCTGGAACCGACTCGCGACAAGCGGTGCCAGCAAGAGTCCTGACGACATGGAAGACCTCTCACAGGATGATTTTCGTGATATCCGAGCACGCATCATGGCAGTTATTCCGCCCGAGGTCTTCTTACACTTCCCCTACTGGCCCGTCATCAGATTCGCGGTCCGCCTTGCACACGCCCACCAAATTGACGACGGAAACGCTTTGCGAGAAGCCCTTAATGACGCAAGCGGAATTGAAAAACTCAAATACGTCTTACAAACACGATTCATCGATGCTGGACACCTTCTACAGGCTTCAAGCATTCTTGCTAAAGTTGCGGCACCTTGTGAAACCGCACAAGCGATCTTACGCGAAATTATAGACTATCGTCAAGATAACTTTCAACAGGCACTCGCAATCTTGAAACAACGCCACTATATTCGCAAACTTGAACTCAAACCGGTTCGCGAACTCCTTTGCAAAGAAATCAAGACGCTCAACGCAGATATCCAACACGCCAGAGATCTCAGAGTGAAACTTGCGCCCATCCAAAAACACGCAGAAAGTTGTCGCCAAGATTTTGACACCGATATTATCAGCCTGAAAACATTGGCTGACGATCTCAAAGATGCTCTGGACACCCATGAAATCGCTTTTCTCAAACGACTCTTCGGAGAGCATGGAAGATCCGTCAGACAACGGCTCGGTACTCAGCCACAAGACGACTTGACTTTAAAGATAAAGCAGGACGTGGATGCCCAGTGTGAATACTGGATGGAGAAAGCACTGACGGCAGAAGATTCAGGAGACGACACACTTGCGGGAATCTGTGAACACGCCGCAAATCGACTTCAAAACATCGCAGCTTACATAGAGGATTTATACGAGTCTGCTGAAGGACTCATCGTCTAACGCGTCTCCACATGGAGGTCACAAATGGATAATTGGATCGCTATTGATTTCGGCACGAGCAGCGTTAAAGCGGCATATCTCGACGCGGACGACCAACCCCGGCTCTTGAAACTCGGCGAACGCAACGCGGCAACACTCCCTGCGACTTTTCACATCCGTAAGGACGGGACGATCTCCTTCGGCACTGAAGCCGAGAAACGCAGCGAAGATGACCCACACGGTGACATACCCTTCCTTAAACGTATCCTCAGAAACGCGTTGACGCTTTGGCAGCCACGTATCGCTGGCTGGCGGCGTAAAATTGGCAGAACAAAACCGCCAGATGCAATGATACAGAGCTTCTTTCTCGCAGAACTGTTTAAGCACATACGCGTCACCGCCGCGGAAACCGTAGATCGGTTTCACGGACAACCGCCGATGGTGGTCTGTCTCACAGCAACGCCGTGCTACGAGATGGACGAAGAGAATATGTTACGCGCCGCTGCTAAAACCGCCGGATTTGAAGAAATTAGGATCGTCGAAGAACCCCTCGCCGCTGCGTACGAGTGGGCATGTACCGCCGATCCGCGGATTCACCACGCCATTGTCCTCGATTGCGGGGGCGGCACGGCGGATTGGACATACATCCATCGATATCCGAATACCGATTTCCAAATCCCTCATGAACGCATCAAATCTGACGGGATTCGCATCGGTGGCTCCGATGTCGATAAGGCACTTGCAAAACAGGCGCGCAAGAAACTCACCCGCAAAGACAGCAAATGCATTGACAGACGGACGCTCACAAAACTCGCCCGTACATGGAAAGAGGACTATTGCAACAGAAAACCTCTCACCCTCCAAATCGGCACTACACCTATTCAATTAACGCCAAACGACATCGAATCCGTCATTGACAAAACCTTTGTTAAACGCGTCCTTAAAAAATTTAAACCTTTCGTCAACGCTGCGAAAAAACAGCAGCAGGTAGAATCGATACCTATCCTTATCGTCGGTGGTAGCCACAAGCTCATCAAAGGTGTTATTACCAAAGAACTTGGGTATAAACCGATTCAGTGGGACCACGAAATAACGACTCCCGTCCTCGGTGCTGTCCGGTGGTTTGAAAAGAAGCACGCAACACCCGAAACCCGAGACACCCCGGAACCTGAAATCGAAGACATCCCAGAACCCGAAACCGTAGACATCCCAGAACCCGAAATCGGAGCATACGCACCGCATTTCGATGCCGTCGATTTCCTCATCGAAGCCGCGACGCTGATTGGGGATAAGCAGGATGACGAAGTTCAAACCGGCAGCGGTTTATCCGTGGTCCCTGGCTTAGGGCTCCTCAAGCCAGCGGCGTCACTGTTAGAGAGAGCCGAACGCATTGAAAACAAGACGTTTCGGGTCGCTGTCGTCGGATCTATGGGCCGCGGTAAATCTACGTTGATTAATGCGATCCTCGGTGAGGCACTCCTCCCCGT